>AMGN01000007.1 GCA_000309865.1 Methanobacterium sp. Maddingley MBC34
AAGCTCGAATCTATTAAAAATTATTAAGCTCGAATCTATTGAAAATCAGCCTTAACTTTGGGAAATCCCATAAAAATGAATTAAATAGGATATGAGATTATACAGGGGGAATTGCAAGTGAAGATAGAACAGTTATCAATATTCCTGGAAAATAAAAAGGGTAGAATGAGGAATGCTCTGGATGTTCTGGCAGATGGTGGGTTCAATATCAGGGCCTTATCCATTGCTGACACCTCAGACTTCGGTATTTTAAGATTGATTGTACCTGAACCTTATAAGGCCAAAGAAATCCTGGAGGAAAACAATTTCGTGGTGAAGATGGGTTACGTTATTGCTGTGCAAATGTCAGACCAGCCAGGAGGACTGGGCACCATCCTGGGAATACTGGATGACTCAGACATAAACCTGGATTATCTTTACGCCTTTGTGGATGAAAAAGAAGAAAGAGCCATCGTCCTGCTCCATCCAGAGGATATTGATGCAGGGATAGAAGTCCTTAAAAAGGGTGGGGCAATTGTCATCCCCCCAGAAGATGTTTACAACTGGTAAACATAATATTATTCAATATTTTACTTGCGATTTACCCTATTAATCGCTTATATTTTTATTTTCCAAATTTCGTGGCTTAAAATCAAACAAAAAAAAATCTTAAAATATTATATTGTAGTTAAGAAATTCTCAACATCATTAATAAATTCCAATGTTCCAGCCTCTATTTGCTTTGTTAAATTATCCAAATCACTGAAATCTGGATCGTTAACTAAAATATGCTCCATAACAGAGTCAACACCTTTTGTAGTTGGTGGAATATGATATTTATGCCAATCCATTTCTTTAAAAAGTTCCCAGTATTTGTTTTGAACTTTTTTATTGTATCCTGCTAACCAAACTTCAAATTTAAATGTTTCATGAATAAAGACTATGGCAATTTTCAATTTTCGACTTTTTAATGATTCTGGGGAGAAAGAAAAATAGGTCATATCCATATATCCCTGATAAATACTTGACACAAAATATTGGGGATATTTATTTTTAAAATAAATTCTCAAATCCATTATATACCCCATTAATCCCCCATATGCCTTCTGAATACAACCTTTCTCTAACTGTTTTCTATATTCCTGCATATATTCATTAAATGAGCCCATATCCAATTCCCCCACTAATCATCAGATTATAATAAATATAACTGATTATTCATGAATTTTATTTTTCCACTGCTTAATTAACTTTTTTTAAAAAGAAAAAATATACAGTAAATTCATTCAACCCTACTAAAATTCAACCCTACTTAAATATTGGAAGAACAAACACTGCACCCTTCCTCAAAGGCCTTTAAATTTACAGAAATACTCTTTTCAGGCAGATTGTTCTGCATTGATTCTATTATGATCTGTTTATCCACTGGAAATCCTGGAACCGCTACTGCAGCACCTAACATCACCATGTTCACCGCCAGGATGTGACCAGCTTCCTTGGCTATTCCATCAGCATCCAGGGCAATAACCCTCTTTGCATGGGACCCCAGTTCATCCAGTATGGCAGATAGTTCAGGGTAAGGATGTTCACTTTGCCTGATGTTAAACGGATAAATTGATGAAGTGTTCGTAACCACGTAACTATCCTCATTTATCATGTTAACTGCCCTTAGGGCTTCCAGTGGTTCGAATGCCAGTAAAAGGTCTGCTTTTCCTTCCTCAATGATAGGGCTGTGGGAATCTCCAATCTTCATCTGGGTGGATACCACTCCTCCCCGTTGGGACATTCCATGGATTTCACCTACCACCACTGATAAATCGCTTTTCATGGCTGCTTCCCCCATGATAACTGAAGTTTTGATGATTCCCTGACCACCAACACCTGAAATGTAAATATTGTAAGGGTTCATTGTTATTCCTCCTCTCCCTGAGTGCTACCTATCCTTTTTGCCCTTATGGCCTTTTCAGGACATGTCTGAACACATACATTGCATTTTCTGCACATTAATGGGTCAATCCTGATTTTATCTTCATTATTGGTGTAGATGGCGGGGCAGGTAAGTTCCATGACACAGGTATCACAACCCGTGCATTTATCATCCTGAACATCAATTATGATGTTTTTACCCTTCTGTTTCCCGCCTTTGATTAACATACAGGGGTACTGGGATATTACCACTGCCACACCATCGTATTGGAGTGCTTTTTTGAATATTTCCTTTGAATTGCGGACGTTTAAGGGGTTAATGATCTCCACCATTTCCACTCCACAGGCTTTTACAATTGCCGGTATGGATATTTCAGGTGCTTCCAGTCCCATTCCATCCACCGGGAGACCAGGGTGTGGTTGACCACCAGTCATGGCGGTGGTGCGGTTGTCCAGGATCACCAGGACGAAATTGTTCTTGTTGTGCACTGCGTTGATGAGTGGTGGTATTCCTGCATGGAAAAAGGTTGAATCCCCTATGAAGCTCACCACAGTTTGATCAGTGGCCTTTGAAAACCCGCAGCTAGTTCCAATGGAGGAACCCATTGATAAGAGATAATCTGCAATTTCATAGGGTGATTCTATGCCCAAGGTGTAACAGCCTATATCAGTGGGGAAAATAAGATCATCAAGATTCAGATCCTCTGCTGCCTTTTTAACCTCAAAATATGCAGCACGATGCGGGCAACCGGGACAGAGTGTGGGTGGTCTTTTGGGAAGTTCAACAGAACTGGAAGTGGTTTCAACTGGCATTTCCAGACCCATCATCTTACCCACTCCCCCTAACACAATATCTGGACTGTACTCATATATCATGGGTAGTGTTCCATCCAGTTTACCGTGAATTATAGGGTTCAGCTGATGTTTTCCCACAATCGCCAGTATCTCTTTTTCCATAATGGGGTCAACTTCTTCCACCACTAAAACCCTTTCTGCATTTTCTAAAAATTCCAGAACCTTTTTTTCAGGGAAGGGATAGGAAAAGGTTATTTTAAGAACATTCATTGATAGTTTATATTCTTCCATTACATCCATAACGTAGTTGAAGGCACTGCCACTGGTGATGATTCCCACATGACCTCCATTAGCAAAGGGGTGATTTAAGGAAGAATTATTGGATAATACTTCTATTTGGTCCATTTTTTCAACTAAATTTTTGTGCATCAGTCTGGCAGACTCTGGCACTGGTACGAAACGCTTTGGATCTTTATCAAAGTGTCCTATCGATTTGGATTTCTTTAAAGGACCCAGCTCCACTATTCCCCTCATATGGGAAACTCGGGTGGTGGTGCGGAGAATAACCGGCACTTCAAATTCCTCAGACAACTGGTAAGCATATTTCATAAGATCCTTAACTTCCTGGGGGCTGGACGCTTCCAAGAGGGGTATGTTTGCCAGTCGCGCATAGTGACGGTTGTCCTGTTCATTCTGGGATGAGAACATGGATGGATCATCAGCAGTGAGGATTACCATCCCCCCTCGAACACCGGTGTAGGCAACACTCATTAGTGAATCTGAAGCAACATTAAGACCCACGTGTTTCATGAAGGTGAATGATCTAAGTCCAGAGGCAGATGCAGCAGCTGCTACTTCCAGGGCTACTTTTTCATTGACTGAAAACTCAAAATACATCCCCGCATCTTCAGCAAGGACCGATAATACATTTCCAATCTCTGAAGAAGGCGTTCCAGGGTAAGTGCTGGCCACAGAAACACCTGCTTCCAGAGCACCGCGGACTGCAGCTTCATTACCCATTAAAAACAGTTTATCCTTCTCTTTTCCGGTGAGTATTTCTTTGATGTTCATGTTATCTTCCTAAAGAATAGAATGATGGTTAAATTAATGGTTTAAACAATTACAACTTTATTATAATGATTACAGTAGTATTAATATGTGGAGAACAGCTATACAAACCATGTAAATAAATCTTGATATACGTTTTGAATACCTGAGTATATTTAGGTTTAGGTTTTTTAAGTTTAGATTATAATTTTATTCTCAATCCCAATTTTGAATATTAAAGTTTATTTTTAGAATTATAAAGTATAAATTGGTTAAATATTCTTAAATAGTTTTTATAGGTAATATCCAAGAAGTCCCTTGTAAATAGAGCTGTTTGATGGTATAATTGGTAGTAAAACTGATGATGGATGTTCCGTGTCATGGTAAATGGTTTGGTGAGCTACCTGCTGCTGGGTGTCGGTGGCAATGGGATTACCAGTGTTGGAGTTGGGTTGAAGGAGGGGATAGGCACTGGAAGATATTTCCAGGCGGATGCTATGACCTGGTAAGAATACATGGCCCATGTCATAGAGTTCTATCCTGTATTTTTCAATTTTACCCGGCTCCAGAAGAACCTCTTTGTCAAATCCTTGCCTGAATCTGGCTCTTATGGAACCTCCAAATTCATAGGGGCCCAGGTTGATGGCAGTTCCATTGGGGTACACATCCAAAATTCTGGCAACAAAATCCGTGTCTTTAGCATCACTGGTAGCATATAAATCCACCTCAACTGGCCCTATAATCATGACTGGTTCTTCCAGCGGAGCAGTTGTGTAAACCAGAACATCAGAACGGTTTTCAGTACTGTTGGAGTTAACTGCAAAGCTCCCCGATGTAACTGGTCTGGGATTGGATGGATCGTAAGTATAACTATCAGAAACAGCGGTGGAATTTAGACTGGAAGTTGAATTTAAGGCACTGTTGTTGGAATTGTTGGCTGCAATGCTGGAAGTGAAGTTCCATTCCAGGAATCCATTACCATTCAATGTATTTGCCTGACCCCTGCTGTTGAGGTAAAGTGGAGTGATATTCATTTCTTCCGGAGGATAACTGGTGAGATTTATCCATTTACTCAAACCCGTGATGTAAACTGTTGCCCGGGGGAGATTTAACTGGCTGGTTGAATTAGTACTATCTGAAAGGTTACCGTGAGAATTATTGCTTGAAATGTTACTGTTAGAATTATTGCCCGATAAATTAACCATGGAACTGGTTGAATTTTTAAGGTAATAATCAAAGAATGCCAGGTGAGTGGCTAACACATCACTTTGAGCTCCTGGAACTGGCAAATCCCCAATTTGTGATGTTTGTGCTTCAGGTTCAAAGGTTCCATTATTTATCCAGGGACCTATAATCAGGTACTGGTCACCGCTGGTGGAGTTCTTATTAAGGCTATCCCAGTAGAACAGCGCTCCGGACTGGCCCGTGTCGAACCATCCACAGGTGGTCAGGGTGGGTAAGTTGATACTGGTAAAATCCGATTCTGTGAACTGGATTCGTTTCCAGTAATCATCCATGGTTTGATGTTCCAGAAACTGACGATAAAGGGGAACCTGTGTTCCTGTGACTTCATCTGCAGTTGAAAGTGGACGGTGGTTAAATATAGGAGTCCAATTAAGGTTTTGTGTGTTAAAATCTGTGGTGTTGCCGTTGTTGGCCAGTGTCCAGGGAAGGGCCCATCCCATGTAGAAAACTCCTCCAATGGATGGTATTTCTTCCATGTACCTCCCGGTAGCTGAGGTGGGAGCTATGCATACAAGGTGTGGTGGTTTTTCCCGTGCAGCCAGCCACTGGTCAGCTCCCATGTAAGAGGATCCCATCATACCCACCTTTCCATTGGACCATGACTGGTTGGCCGCCCATTCAATGGAGTCATAACCATCCTGCCCCTCCTGGAACAGGAAATTGAAGTTTCCCGGGGAATCTCCTTTCCCACGCACATCCTGTACCATAAATACGTAGCCCTGACTGGCGAAATACTCCCCCATATCAGTGTAGTTTGTGTAGGTAGCATTTCTACCGTAGGGTGTACGGATCATGATTACCGGATACTTCCCCTCATTCTGAGGGAGCCATATATCAGAAATTAGTTTAACACCATCACGCAGGGCTGTTTCCTGCCCAATAATAGTTTTAACCGTGTAATTGGCAGTTTTAGTGGTGTTGTTTGTTTGGAGATTATCCATTGAATTGGTGGAATTAGCATTATTTTGGCTGATATTTGACTGATTCTGACTAATATTAGTGTTGTTCTGTAACTCTTGAGTGGTGTTAACTTCGTTTTGAGCCAGGTTAGTTCCAGACTGGTTATTGGGACTTTGAAATTGATTTAAAATATCATTTGTGCCCTCTTTGATGGAAGTTTGGTTATCCTCCAGCAGGACCACACCATATAAAACACCGAGAAAAACAAAGAATACTAATAATATTACTGCAAATGGAGTTTCTTTCATAATTTCCCCACTATAGAAGTCAGCGCAAAGTTTAGTGATGATCTTAGCTAATAATTTAGTGATGATCTTATCTAATAAAAGATTATTTGAAGGTTGTATTAATAATTAACTCTAATGAAGATTAAAATTCAGGATATTGAGGTGGAATACCATGTGTTTCACCGGGAAGTTAAATACGCCCGTTTAGAGATTAAAAACAATGAACTTAACCTCATATTGCCCCTCGGAGTTGATGATCATCATAAACTGATAAAAAAGCATGAAAAATGGGTTTATCAAAAAATTTCACGGATTAATAGGTTGAAAGAAGAATCTAAGAACAGGAAATTGGATTTAACTCGCAGCAAACAGGAATTCCGTGAACTGGTTAAATTATTGGTGAATGAAATATCAGACCAAATGGGTTCCAAGGTGAATATGGTGAGTTTTCGCCGGATGAAAACCCGGTGGGGAAGTTGTAGTTCATCGGGAAACTTGAACTTCAACACCCGCCTGAGATACTTACCTGAAAGCCTCATCAGATATGTGGTACACCATGAAGTGTGCCACCTCCAGATAAGGAAACACAATAAACACTACTGGAATCTGGTGTCCTTAACCTACTCCAATTGCAAGGACTATGAAAATGAACTGGCTATTTACTGGTTGTTGGTAAAGGATCTAAATTAATTACCCAAAATGTGTTTGATAATTGAGTTATTAAAGTTGATTTAATTTTCTGCAAACATATTTTTCTCATTAGAATGATAATTATTCTAAAATTATAATAATTTTTAATAGGAATAATGCCCAATATTTATTGATTCTATTTTACTCTTTAAATTCAGATGGAAATTGATCCCAAATATTACAGGGACATGATTAAAAGAGTAAAAACCCATTTAAACTCATTATAATATAAAAATATATATTTTTAAAAGCTTAAATAAAATTTAATATCAAAATGAAACTTAAAAATTAAAACGGAGATCAAATGATAAATATAAGTGTTATGCGTTATCAGCCTATGCAGGATGAAGAACCTTACCTTGAATCATATTCTGTTAAAAAGAAGGAGAAGATGAAGGTTCTGGATGCTTTAAACTACATCAACCAGCACCATCAGGCTAATCTTGCCTATCGTTGCTCCTGTAGAGCAGGCCAGTGCGGCTCCTGTGCCGTTAAAGTCAATGGAGAAATGGCCCTGGCATGTAAAAAAGAAATAAAAGATGGAGATGTAATAGAACCCATCAATCTACCCGTTATTAAGGATCTGGTTGTGGATAGAAGTGAAATGGACAGCAAAGTAAAAGATATGAGCCTTTTCCTGGATGATGAATGCGGAATTAGTGAGTGTCCTGCCATTTTAAATCCAGAAGAACTGACCAACACCAAGAAATTAAGGAGCTGTATTGACTGTTACTCCTGTTTATCAGCCTGCCCAGTCTTAAAGGTGAATGATGAATTTGCGGGCCCATACTTCATGCGTTACCTGTCCAAGTTTGCCATGGACCCGCGAGACTGTTCTGATAGGGCTGAAGAAGGATTTGATGAAGGTTTGTACTGTTGTACTTCCTGTTCTAAATGTGTTGAGGTCTGTCCCAAGGAGATAAACACCTTTGGTGGTGCTATTGAAAAGTTAAGGGAAATAGCCTGCCAGGAAGGAATTGGACCATTACCCCCTCACCGTTCGGTAAGGGAGCTTGTTGAAAAAACCGGAAGATCCGTGGAGCCCATGGAAGAAGGTCCCATGAGGGATGGTTTCATAAAAACTGTTAACTCCCAAAGGAAGGCCAAAGGTACTGATGAAGAAGATGGAAAAGAGAAAGTTGCGCTTTTCACAGGTTGCCTTATGGATTACCGTCTCCCTGAAATAGGCATGGCCCTCATAGATGTTTTGAACAATCATAACGTTACTGTAGAGGTTCCCAGTCAACAGGTTTGCTGTGGTTCACCCCTTATCCGGACCGGGCAAACTGATGCCGTGGGAAAACTGGTTGAACAGAATGCCAAGGCATTTGAGGGTTATGATACCATCATCACTGTATGTGCTGGTTGTGGTGCCACCCTTAAAAAGGATTATCCCCAGTACGGTGCTAAGCTGAATGTAATGGATATCAGCGAATACTTGGTAGATAAACTTAACACCGAAGATATGAAACCATTGAACATGAAAGTCACCTACCACGATCCCTGCCATCTGGTGAGGGGCCAGGGAATCCGGGAGGAACCCCGTGAGGTTCTCAAAAACATTAAAGGACTTGAATTTGTGGAGATGGAAGTCCCTGACCAGTGCTGTGGTGCTGGTGGCGGAGTAAGATCAGGTAAACCAGAAATAGCCGAGGCACTGGGCAGTGCTAAGGCGAAGATGATTGAAAAACTAGGTGTTGATGCCGTGATCACCATCTGCCCCTTCTGTGAAAATAACATCAGGGCCTCCCTAGAAAAGGAAGGAATGGACCTGGAAGTTATGAACATTCTCAAACTCCTGGAAAAGGCATATCAACCATGACCAAATGGAATACTACCCTGATAAATTGATTAAATATTAAAATAGAATTAAATTAAAAAAAAATAATATGAAAAAGGATAATAAAAAGGAATTTAATTTAAAAAAAGGAGTAAATTAAGGATAATTATGATTTATGTGGTTTTTGTGGAGCCAGAAACTCCTGGCAATATTGGGTTCCTGGCACGGACCATGAAAAATTTCGGCCTGAAACAGATGGTGCTTATAAATCCCTGCCCCCTGGAACACGACTCATATTACATGGCCATGCATGCCCGTGAAATCATTTACAATCGCCAGGAATATCATTCCCTGGAGGAATTTCTCAAAACAGGGAAGATTGATTTTGCAGTGGGAACCACTGGTGAGGCAGGGGGAAGTTACAACATACCCCGTATTGCAGTAACCCCTGATAATCTGGCCCAATCATTAAATGTAGATGGAAAAATTGCATTAATACTTGGAAGAGAAGGTGATGGTCTTACTAATCAAGAATTAGAACTCTGTGATGTGGTGGTATCCATCCCCACCCATGAATCATACCCCATCCTCAATGTGACCCATGCTGCTGCCATCATCTTTTATGAATTATTCAAAAATGAGAAACCCTACCCCGTGGAAGACATGGATAAAGCTTCCCTGACTGAAAAACATGATTTAATTAAATACATGGACGAAGTACTGGATAATCTGGATTATCCTCCCCATAAGAAGAAGAATGCTTCCACAGTCTTCAGGAGAGTGATTGGGAGGGCATTTATATCTGGAAGGGAAGCACATACTCTCAAGGGGATGTTTCGAAGGATCAAAGATAGGGTTGAATAAAATATTTGAATAATCAGGAAATAAGTATTGGCTATTCAGGAGTTATCGTAAGGATACTCATGAATTAAGTATTGGATATTCCGGAATTAAGATTGAAAAATTCATGAATTGGTTTCGGGAATAGTTCATTCATAAAAAATGATATTTATTGTTAATCCCCTACAGAATTATACCCCTAAACATGATTATAAAAATGATGATCACTAACTAAAAAAGGGAGAATGAGGATAAAATGGCTATTTTAAGTGACCAGGATATTATAAAATATTTAGATGAAGGGAAAATCACCATTGAACCACTGGAGGATCCAGCCCGGCAGATTCAACCTTCTTCAGTGGACCTCAGGATTGGGAACGAGTTTAAAGGTTTTCGCATTATCCGAAAACCGTGTATCGACCCACTGGACAAATCTGACCTGGAGTCTTACATGGAATCATTCCATCTAGATAAGGGAGAAGCATTCATAATACATCCCGGTGAATTTGCACTGGCCACAACCCATGAAGCTGTTAAACTCCCTGACGACCTGGTTGCCCGTGTTGAAGGGCGTTCATCCATGGGGCGCCTGGGAATCACCATGCACGTTACTGCAGGATACATTGACCCTGGATTTGAGGGGAAAATCACCCTGGAAATTTCTAATATAGGGAAAATGCCAGTAGCTCTTTATTCCGGCCAAAGAGTGTGTCAGATAGTTTTTGAAACTATGACCAGTCCATCACTACGTCCGTATGGCCATCCTGAACGAGATAGTAAATATATGGGACAGGACAAGCCAGTTACCAGTAA
This sequence comes from Methanobacterium sp. Maddingley MBC34, assembly GCA_000309865.1. Lineage (NCBI taxonomy): Archaea > Methanobacteriati > Methanobacteriota > Methanobacteria > Methanobacteriales > Methanobacteriaceae > Methanobacterium > Methanobacterium sp. Maddingley MBC34. The sequence goes on from AMGN01000007.1 coordinate 10,303, forward strand.
AATCAAACAGGACTATGAGATTCGGGACAGGAAGCAGACGAAATTACTTTAACGATTTAATAATAATATTGTCCAAATTCGAATTGAAAGGATCCTAATTCGAGAGGAAATTAAGATGATCCTAATCGAGAGGAAATTGAGAGGATACTAAAATGAAGAATGAAGATGTTATGAATATTGCCAAAAAACGAGGATTCTTATGGTCATCATTTGAAATATACTCAGGAGTAGCCGGATTCTTTGATTACGGGCCCCTGGGTGCAATCTTAAAGAATAAGATCATGAACAAGTGGAGAAACTATTACCTGGTGGGTGAGGGATTCTATGAAATTGAATCACCAACCATCATGCCTGAAGAAGCACTTAAAGCCTCGGGACACGTGGACCACTTCAACGACCCCATGACTGAATGTAAAGATTGTCTTGAAGTTTTCAGGGCAGACCATGTTATTAAAGAGGCCACTGGAGACGAAGTGGAAGGCCTTGAAAATCAGGAACTCACTGAAATATTATCCGACCAGCAGATTCTCTGCCCAAAATGTGGAGGCCACCTAACCCATGTCTGGAGCTACAATCTAATGTTCCAGACCCTTATTGGAGCTAAGGGAAAGAAAACTGGTTACATGAGACCAGAAACAGCTCAGGGCATATTCATACCATTCAAGAGACTGTTAAGGTTTTTCCGAGGTAAACTCCCCTTCGGTGTGGTACAACTGGGTAAGGCTTACCGAAACGAAATTTCGCCGCGTCAGGGTGTTATTCGCCTAAGGGAGTTCACCCAGGCAGAAGCAGAGATATTTGTGGATCCAAGGGATAAAACACACCCCAATTTCCAGAACGTGGCCCAACAAGTCCTGACCCTCTACACTGCCGAAGCCCAGGAAGAAGAAGGTGAACCAATCCAGATCACAGCCCAGGAAGCAGTCAGTGAAGGTGTGGTATCCAGCCAAATGCTGACCTACCAGTTATGTCTGGCGGACAGGTTCATGGAAGATTTGGGGATACCAGAAGATGTGATTAGGTTCCGTCAGCATATGAAAACTGAGATGGCACACTATGCCATTGACTGTTGGGATGTGGAAATCCACACCGACCGTTACGGTTGGATTGAAGTTATTGGAATCGCCGACCGTACCGATTTCGATCTTAAATCCCACAGTCAACACAGTAAAGAAGACTTGTCTGTGTTCATAGAATACAATGAACCACAAATCATTACCAAACTGGCAGCCAAACCAAATATGAAAAAATTCGGACCCCTGTTTAAGGGTAATGCCCCCAAAATATTGAATTTCCTTAAGGAAGCAGATTCCAATGTGATAAAAGAAGCTTTCGATGAGAAGGGTGTTTACGAGGTGGAACTGGAGGATGAATCTTACCAACTGACACCGGATCTTGTTTCATTCCAGGAAGTTGAAGAAACTGTGCGTGGTGAAAAGGTATATCCTCATGTTATCGAGCCTTCCTATGGTATTGACCGTATAACTTATTCTGTACTCCTACACTCCTTTACACAGGAAGATGACAGGAATATCTTCCATTTCCCCCCTGATATTGCCCCAGTGGGAGTGAATGTCTTTCCTCTGGTGAACAAGGACAAACTAGTAATAATATCCAATCAGATTATGAATAATCTACGTAGTGAAGGCATAATAGCAGAAGTAGATACATCTGGAACTATTGGCCGAAGATACGCTCGTTCTGATGAGATTGGAACACCATTCGCAGTTACAGTGGACCACCAGACTCTGGAAGATGAAACAGTGACCATAAGGGAAAGGGACAGCCAGAAACAGGTCCGAGTGTTAATATCTGAAGTTCAGGGAAAAATTGATGAGTTGTTACTTAAAAAAATAAAGTTCAGTGACCTTTAAGACATTTAATATCTTAAAATCACCCCTTTTTAAAAACAAAAAAGCCTTTTTTAATTATTAATTCTATATATTTCTATTTTTTAATTTTTATTTGATTATTTCATCAGATACCACATAAATAGCCCTTAAATTAAAAAAAATAATGTTATAAAACCTTTATTCCCTGTTTACCAGTGCTTCCAACTCCTCTTCAGGAATTAATTGGGCGATTTTAAGCTTGGTTGGGCAGCGACCCAGTTTTATATCATGTTTTTTGGCTATGGTTTTCAGATCTTTCAAGGTAGCCTTTTTAGCCATTTCTTCAACATCCACAGTTACACCCCCATTAGTATTAGATGCAGGGAATTTTAAAACTCCATAGTAATATAAGGTTAAACTTCTTAATTAATTTTAGATAATTAAAATTTGGAATAAAAATAACTGATTCGTTAAATAAAAAAATCGGCTTAAATCTAAATTAAACATTATTGGAGTTGAATGATAATGATTGATGCACATATACATGCTGACTGCAGGTCTTACGAAGATTTTGAGAACATGGCTGTTGCAGGGATAGAATCTGCCCTTACGCTAGCCCATGATCCCATGAGAATGACCACCTCTGCAGTGGTATTGGACCACTTCTACCGTATACTGGAAAACGATTTTAAAAGGGCTAAAAGTAATGGTTTGGTCCTTAAGGCAGCTTTAGGTCTTCACCCCCGTAGTATCTGTCAGGATTACAAGCTGGTACTTCGCAAGCTCCCCTGGTTCCTGGACCATGATGAAGTGATTGCCCTGGGTGAAGTTGGCCTTGAAACTGCTTCTGACCTTGAAAGGGAAGTTTTCCGAACACAGCTTCAGATGGCAGACAAACTGGATATGAAGGTGGCAGTACATACTCCCCGGCGAAATAAAAGGGAAATTACCATTAAAACCCTCTCCGTTATTGAAAAGAACATTAACCCCTCACTGGTGGTGGTGGACCATGTGGATCCATCCATAATCGATCTGGTGGATGATTTTGAGGGAATGCTGGGAATCACAGTGCAACCACAGAAGATGACCCCAGCAGGGGCAGTTGAACTTATAGAAGGAACATTTGATAATTATGGTCCGGAAAGGTTTATGCTGGATAGTGATATGAGTTCTTCACCCTCTGATCCATTATCTGTTCCGAAAACTGTTCACCAGCTTAAACTGGCTGGTTGGGATGATAAAGAAATAGCGATGTTATCCCATGATAATGCAGCCAAGTTTTATGGTTTCTAAGAAAAATAATAGGTTCTAATTTAGTTATTCCTTCTATTTTTAATTATTTCCATTTTTAAATGAATTTTTAGAATGATTTTTAGAATGATTTTTAGAATGAATTTATTAGAACAAATTCCATGAAAAAAGAACTATATAAAAAAAATTTTAAGAAGTTCTGATTATTTATTCTCAGGTAATATACCCACAAACTTTTTGAGCCTTTCCATGATTCCGGCTTTATCCGGCTGGACTGGTTTATATTGTTTTCCAACCAGATCCGCTGCCAGTTGCATTATTTCGTTACTGATGGGGGAAGCCGGGTTTAACTCCATTACTGAACTTCCCAGTGCTATGGAACGATCCATCTCCCGGTCATAGGATATCACTGAAATCATGGGTACTTCCAGTATAGACTCGATTTCATTAACTGATAAGAGGAAATTATCTTCGTACCACATGTTTAAGACAAAACCAAGTATTTCGATGTTTAGTTCATTTAAAAGAATTCTGATTTTCAAAGCATCTGCAACTGCAGGCATGGTGGAATTAGTCACCAAAATGGCTTCAGTATCTTCTGGTAGAGCTTCAAATATGTTGGAGTTAATTCCTGAGGGTAAGTCCATGAGGAATATGTTTCCGTAGGATGAGATTTCCTCCATTATCCTCTTCCAGGATACATAGTTAGGATTGATGGTTTTAAGGGTTTCGAAGTGCATTCCTGTTGGTATTACCAGTGCTCCTTGATTTACCTGGTAGACACAGTCCTGAACTGCCTTGTCACGCATTAGCACATCATGGAGAGTCACTTCTGGATTTAGAAGTCCAGTGATAACATCCATGTTGGACATCATCAGGTCCAGGTCCAACATGACCACTTCTTCACCGAAAAGACTTAGGGCTACTCCTAAGTTAAAAGTAAGGGATGTTCTTCCCACTCCTCCTTTTCCAGATGCCAGAGCAATAAATCTTGACATATTACTCCCTTAAAGTAAAGATTAAAATGTTTATCTCCTTCCCAGCAGTCCTTCCACCAGTTTGGATATGACTCCTTTTTTATCTGGTTCAATTGGCTGGTACTCTTCACCAATTAGATCAGCTCCCAGTTGCATGATTGCATTACTGGTTGGGGATTTAGGATTTTTAACCACTAATGGTTCTCCGAATGCTGCTGCTCGGCTTACTTCATTGTCTTCAGGGATTACAGCGATTACCGGTACTTCAAGGATGGTTTCGATCTCACTGATGGTTAAGAAAGTTTTATCGTGCTGTTCTCTGTTGATAACTACTCCTAGGATGTCCACACCCAATCGGTTGGCGACGATTTTGGTTTTGAGGGCGTCGCTGATGGATGGTACCTCTGGAGTGGTGACTAAGATCATTTCCTGAGCCGCAGCTATGGCAGCCAGTGCATCCTTTTCCAACCCAGCAGGGGCATCAATAAGGAGAATATCCGTACTTTCAATGAGTATTTCCAGGGCACTTTCCAGACGATCCATTTTGATCTTACGAAGACCTTCCAGTGATATTCCAGCAGGGACTACTTTAACACCACCTGGTCCCTCATAAATAGCATCCTCAATATCCGCATCTCCAGAAAGAACATCATGCAGAGTCACTGATTTTCCTTCCATACCCAGGATCAGTTCCAGGTTAGCCATGGCCACATCTGCATCCAAAACTATGACCTCTTCTCCGTAAGTAGCCAGGGCCACACCTAAATTTGCAGTGATAGTTGTTTTCCCAACTCCGCCCTTCCCTGATGCAACTGTTATCACTCTCGTCATCCAATTCCTCCTAAGAAATTTATTCCACCTTAACTTTTTTTCATCTTAAGAACTCATACATCCTATTTCTAATATAAATCTTAACTAAATTCAACATTAATCTCGAATTTTTCCACAACTTCAGGGTACTGTCTGAAGCTCTTTTTAATGGCAATTTCGGCGATGTTAATGATCTGCCTTCTGAGGTTAGTGGCAGTTCTACTCTGCCCCATAAACCGGTTTAAAAACCCTTGACTTTCATATTCAGTGATAATGTTAATGGTTCCAGTTAGTTCCTTGTAGTTATCAAGGAAAACCATGACTTCGGTTCCTTTGATTTTGGGAATCCCCAGTACCGATTTTTTAATTAGGTTCATCAGGACCAATTCTACCCTTTCCACGTCATCATCATCGATGATACCACCTTTATATGATTGGAGCAGGTTTTCAACATCCCCATCCTGAACATCTTTAATACCATACTTTTTTAGAAGTTCCGAACGATCAACAGGCTTCTCTTCAATTTCATCAGCACTTGAAGTTTCAGATAACTCTGTTTCTAACTCAGTTTTATTCAAAGATGGTTCTACTTTTTTATCAACTGCAGAAGACTCAACAACATTATCAGCCGATGATGCATCAGCAGATTCATCCACCTCAACAGAAGGAGAAGATTTTACCTCTACTTCATTTTCAGGTTCTTTCAGAGGTTCATTTAATGATTTTTCCAATTTATCAGCTACAGATAACTCAACTGCTTTCTCAACTGGTGCCATATCAACAGATTCATCCACCTCAACAGAATTAGGTGAAGATTCTATATTTTCAATCGTTTCTGGTTTTTTAGTATGTTCATTTGAAGACGAATTCTCATTTAAAGATATATCAGGTTTTTCATCAGTAACTGGTGATTCAGTTATTTTTTCAGCCAATATTACATCTTCAACGGAGTTATTAATAGACTCTGCTTTGCCTGATTCTGTAATTTCAGGGCTTATCTCCTTTTCAGGAGGTTTTTTAGAAGTATCAGTTGCTGATTTTTTCAGTTCACCAATTACATCGTAAACATTGGAATCTGCATCGATGGCGTATGGTTTGTTGAGATCCAGTAGGTAGTCCACCTGGGAGGGCCCCACATCAAAGACCTCAATTAATGTATTTTTATTTTCCAATGCGGAATTTATTTTTTCCAGTGCTTCTATCTTAGAAAATCTTTCATAGGAAGCAGCTACCTGTTTTCCATCTTTATAAAGAATATATCCTTCTTCTGAACGCGAAGTAACCCTAATAAACCCGTTTTTATGATCATTGGCCAGATCTTCCATTAATTTCGAGAAATCCAGCTCGTCAGCATATGAAACCATTGATGGTTTGGTTATGGGCATTTCCATTTATTACATCTCCCATATCCTTAATTATTCCCTTAATTCCTTAACAAATATTCTCATAATAAAATATATTCTAATCCCAAATAAATATAATACAATATTACAACTTTCTGGTTTATATTTACTTTCGGATCAATTTTATTTCTGCAGGAGTAATTATTATAATATTCCTACCATTTTTACATAATAAAATGGCTTCTCCACCATTGTTATCCCGAAATGCCTTTAATTTCTCCCCAGCTAATTTAAAATCGTCTAAAGAATTCTTTTCCAAGATACTAATGTCCATTATAATTGGATTTTTTTCCTCTAACACTTGGGACAAAGCATAATCAAACTCATCAAGGTTATGGACCTTCATTAAAACTATCTCATAGAATGAGTGGTCCGGGACTATGATTGTTTCCTGATCCTCTTTCCCTTCCTCTTCTTCCAATCCAAGATTTTTCTTTAAATAATCCATGATGTCCTTCATTTTTCAACGTCCCCTATACCTGTATATTCAATTATCGCATCTAATAATATTGACGCTCCACCGTGATAAATATCAGCAGCAGGAAGCCCATATTTTTCCTGACACTGGGAAAATAGAATATCTTTGGACGTACTTTCAGTAAAATTCCTCAGATTAAGAGAGATTCCCACTACTTTGGTGGGTTCTACGGCCTCTATGGCTCGAATCTCTTCTGCTATTCCCACAGGCTGGCGGTAAGGATGGTTGAACCTGTGACAGACAATGGTGGCATCAGGTTGTGCCCCTACAAGTATGGCTGCTGATAAACCCCTAGGATGTGGGTTTCCCCTTTCAGTAAGGCTGGATTGCCCTTCCACAAATATAATGTCCGGGCTCTTTTCTTCCTCAACATATTTTATGCTGCCCATTACAGCAGAGGCAACATCCATTACAGATAAACTACCAGCACGGAAATTCAGGTCAGCTGGTTGCTCCAATCCCATTTCATCCGTGGATATAACTCCAGCATTTAATCCATATTCAGTTGCTGTTTTTCCCAGGATACGGGTGGTAGTTCTTTTTCCACATTCCTGAGATGTGCCTCCCACAAAAACCACCGGTACTTCAGGTTTATAATCAAGTTTTGGGAGGATTTCGGTACAGGTTTCTGGTGCGGTACCAAATATTGATTTTATCACATCAAGGCGTGAGCTTATTTCTTTTATTTGAACACCTTTAGATTCAGCAAAAGCCAGTAATGATTGATTACAATCTAGGGAAAGAGATCTAAAAGAACAAATTACATTCAAACCTAAATCAATAGCTTGAACTGCATATTTAAGGGCAGATCCTTCCGCACCGATTGGCAGCATTATAGCTACACTACGGGCATCGGTGTTAGCCACCACTTCCTCTAAACTGGACGAGATAATATGATTACAAAATTGTTGACCCTGTTTTTTCTTATTGTCATCTATGAAACCAACGGATTCTATTCCGCTGAAATTAGAGAATTTTTCCCCACCACCACCGCATCCGATGATTATAAATGGGTTAAGTTCTTGCAAGTCCTGAACAGAAGTTACAAAATACAAAAGATCACTCCTCTTAAATTTGATGAAATAGGTGAAATATTACATTACTTATTTATTTAATAAATGTCAAACCAAGATATATACTTTAGGTAGCATGTAAATTCTATTGTGGAGGCATATTATGATAGAAAGAATACTTAAAGATTTAGGACGAATTAATGGGGTAAGCGGCTCTTTAGTAGTCGGAAAAGACGGTTTGATAATAGAAAGCGAAGTTCCAACAGATATAGATTCTGAGTTGGTTGCTGCGATGGCTTCTGCTGTTTTTGGTACAGCAGAACGTTCCGCGGAGGAAATGAAACATGAACCACTTCAACAGGTGATGATCGAGGGTAGTAAAGGTAAAACCCTGATGATTGATGCGGGTGAAGGTATACTGGTAGTGATTGCAGACATAGGTATTAACCTTGGTCTCATCAGGATCGAAATGCGCCGCAGTGCTGAACGAGTGATTGAATTCCTAACTTAGACGTTTAGGAATTTGAAAAACCAGACACGTGTTATCATTTGCACAGTTATCATTCTGTTTGTTTATTCCAAAAAAACGTATATATAGAATATTTAGTAAAATCAACTGAAAAATTATTAAATAATATGGGAGGTAGCACTCTTGAGAAAACCTTACGTTATACTCATTGGAAGTGCTTCGGGGATTGGAAAATCAACCATCGCTTCTGAGTTAGCTAAAGAGCTGGGTATTAAACATCTGATTGAAACTGATTTTATAAGGGAAATAGTGAGGGGGATCATTGGTCCAGATTATGCACCTGCTCTTCACAAGTCTTCATTCGATGCTTATGTAACCCTGAAGGACAAACAACGATATGATGGCAATACTGCCAGTTTGATAAGTGCTGGTTTTGAAGAACACGCGTCTTTCGTCATACCGGCAATTGAAAAGGTTATAAAAAGGGCAGTTGATGACTACGATGATCTGGTAATTGAAGGAGTGCATCTGGTTCCTGGATTTTTAGATATAGATAAGTTTAAAGAAGACGCAAACATCCACTTTTTTGTACTAACTGCCGATGAGGACGTACATAAAGAAAGATTTGTTAAAAGGGCCATGAAGATAAAACGGGGCGGGAAACACCTGGAATATTTCAAAGAAAACCGCATAATTAACAATTATCTGGTTAAACAAGCCCTGGAACATCGCATCCCTGTCATCAACAACCTGGGCATTAACGAAACCAAGAAAAGGATGCTCACTCTGATTAAAGAGATTTGTAAAGAGATGATATTCCGCCATTCAGTTGACCAGTTAGAACTGGAGACTGATATCATCCTCAATAAATACGAAGGCCGTATAATGGATGTTTCTTACTTCCTCCCTGGTTTTGGCGAACCCCTGAAGAGAAAAGTTAACGTGTATGACCCTTCCGAGGCAAAACGATTCATTAAACTTCTCCAGGAGAATCCTAAACGTAAAAAAGATCTGGAAGGACTCTATGAACTTTCTGGAAATGTGCACCGTCACAAAATCTGCGCACCAGATGAAGAAAGTCTCAAGGCCATGATCAAAGAACTGGGTGAAAAAGAGCTGCTCTATCAATTCGACAAGGAAGAATAGATAATAATAAAAATTAAGAAAAATAAGCCTACCAAAAGTATCTTACTAAAACGATCCATTCCACTACTCAAAAATACATTTATTGTACTGTAATTATAAAAAAGTTACCCCTTAAAAATTACACTTCATTAAAAATTTTCAAAATTACAGTTTCCTACATAATTACAGTAATTAATTCATTAAACTCTATTTTTAAGTTTAAAAAAGGATTGAAAAAAGAAAATAAATGAAAAAGGAATTAGATAAGGATCTTAATGATGTTGTAATGATGTTGATTAACTAAGTAATGCTAATTAACTAAGAAATAATTGAAAAATACTAAATAAATAACTAATACAGGAGTCGTGAAATTGAGTAAAATGTTTGCTGACTGTCCCATATGTAATGCACACCAAAGTATGGAAGTCACAACCAAAACTGAAATAATCCCTTACTTTGGGGAAATCATGGAATCAACCCTTTTATGCAGTGAATGTGGCTACAAACATGCCGATACAATTTGCATTGACCAGAAAGAACCTGTTAAGTACACCTTACTTGTTGGGAAGGACAATTTAAACGCAAGGGTTGTTAAATCACAATCAACCACCATAACCATACCAGAAATAGGGCTTAAGGTTGAACCAGGACCCCAATCCCAGGGATACGTTTCCAATGTAGAAGGAGTACTGAAACGTTTTGAAAAAGCCGTTAAAACTGCCCTATCATGGGCTGAAGAGGACCATGTGAAACAAAACGCAGTTCAGATACTGGAAGATATTGAAAGAGTGAAAAATGGTCAAAAAAAAGTTACCCTGGTGTTAGAGGACCCATTTGGTCACAGTATCGTCATGGATGATGCTGCAGTTAGGAGTGAATTGACTGTAGAAGAGATTAAAAATCTGAAAACGGGTTTTGCCACCTTTGAAAATGAAGAACTGGAAATTAATGAAGATGATGAATCTAAACCAAGTTAAAATATGTTATAATCAATTAAATCCATTATAATCAATTTAACTGTTTAAATTAAGTTCTATTAGTGTAAGTGAGATATTTAATTAAGAACCGCTTAATTAGAACAGCGCAACAATATAGCATCACTAAACAAATAGAGTGATCATTAAATAGAGTCAAAAAAAAGTAAAATAGAAAAAAAATAATTTTATTTTAAAAATTTATAATTTACAACTAAGAATTAATAATCCATAAAAGCTGGATCTTCCTCTTCTTCATGGACATCCTTGAGTTTAAGTGTCTTTTTAACATCCATTGAGAGAGCATCACAGTCTGCTTTGATGGCATGTAAATGCATCAATATCCTCTTTTTCTCTTCATTGATCCTTTCAATATTCTGATAAGGATAAATGGATTCTTTGAGCATTTCATATTCAATGGTAGTGTAAGGATATTCATTGAGCTGCTCACAGACCTTTTCCAGTACTTCTCCCAGGAACTTGTTCATTTCCACTTTAACTCTTTCCCTGATCATCTTATCCCGGTCAAGGTTCTGTTTCATTAAACGTACGACTTCCGCTTTGGCAAAAGGCAGGCTTTCTCCTTCTTCATCTACTTCGTTGTCAGAATCTTCCTCAGTGATTTCATCTGACTCAACTGCTTCTTCAGAATCAATAGTTTCCTCGGTTTCTTCCGGAATAATTTCTTCATTAGAGGGAATATTTTCTTCGTTAAATTCGTCTTCTCTTTCGTCGTACATGAAAAATCTCCTAATTCTTTAGATTTAAATTCTTTATATTCCATTAAGGAGTATGTAAATGGCCTTATATAAAATTATGGTTTAAATGATAGGTTACGTGCAAAATTTATGGCAACTTATCCTTATACTATAATAATAATTGAATGTAACATAAAATTTCCCTTAATATCCTATAAATCTTCGGACTTAAAGTATTGGTGAATGTATAAGTCTTAATGTATTTTCTCTAAGTCTAAGCTTAAGTCCAATGATCTTGCAGAGTGAGTGATGTATCCGGTGGAGATCACATCAACCCCGGTCTTTGCAAACTGGGTTATGTTATCTAAATTGATACCACCTGAAACTTCAATTATCACATTACCACGGAGGTTTCCATCTTCAAGTGCAGTTAAAACAGTTATAACCTCTTCAGGATCCATATTATCCAACATTATAATATCGGCTCCCGCATGAGCAGCTTGCAGGGCTTCTTCCAGGTTTTCTACCTCAATTTCAATTTTTTTGGTGAAACTGACATACTTTCTGGCTCGGGATATTGCTTCAGCCACTCCTCCCACCAGGGCTAAATGGTTATCCTTTATTAGAACACTATCATCCAGCCGGTAGCGATGGGTATCTCCTCCACCAGATCTTATGGCATTTTTCTCAAAAAATTGAAGTCCAGGGGTGGTTTTACGGGTCCCGGCCACTACAACATCAGGATTAACACTGCGAACCATTTTAATAACATTATCAGTGAGGGTGGCAATACCACTCATGCGCATCAGGAGGTTAAGCACTGTTCTTTCCACACTGAGAATGCTGCGAGGATCACCTGATATTTCCATTATAATCTGGCCTCGCTTTATATTTTCACCATCCCTCGCCAGTATTTTTGTTTCCACTGCAAACTCGGCGAAAATAGCTACTACCAGTTCCACTCCGGCAACTACCCCTGCTTCTCTGGCTATGATTTGACCCCTAGACTGTAATCCTGGGGGTATCAATGCACGGGTGGTTATATCTTCAAAGCCTATATCCTCATAAACCATCTTAGCCAGATCCTGTCTCATAATCGCACCCATATAAACTCGTTACTTAAAAAAATTGTTACTCCTTGAAACTATTACTACTATAAAAAATTACTAAAAAATCTTTGTTACTAAAAATCTTTGTTCTCCTTTATATTGAATGAAGAATATAAATTTTCACCAGAAAATCATCCTTCATGGTAAAAACTCGATACTTAAAAAAAAATATCTTCTCACTTTAATGTCTTACCCAACTTGGATATCTTCTAATTAAATAAGACAACTGGAAGACAACTGGGAAGTATGGGAACATATATTACCAAGGATTTACATTAACACCCAGTCTATTAAGTACATAGACTTACTAAGTGCATAAAAAATCATTAAGCAGAATAATATAATAACCCGCAAAGAAATGTTTGAGCTTAATAAAGAATTTAAGCTTAGTTCGTAAATTAGGGTGAATTTAGGTGAATCAATTATGGAATTAATATTTTTAGGAACCTCATCCGCACTCCCCACCATTAAACGAAATCATTCCTCCATTGCCTTAAAAGCCTTTGGAGAGATAATGCTCTTTGATTGTGGAGAGGGAACTCAGCGTCAGATGGCTCGAATTAAACTGAGCCCCATGAAGGTGGATCACATTTTCATCACCCACCTCCATGGTGATCACTTCCTGGGACTACCCGGCATGATCCAGTCCATGGCTTTCAGAGGCCGGAAGGAATCTTTACACATCTACGGGCCGGAAGGAATGATAAAAACCGTGGAAAATATTAAAAATTTGGGTTACTATGCCTTATCATTTCCCATACATACTTATGAAGTAATGGAAGGTGTTGTTCTCCAGACCAACGAATATCTGATTGAATGTTGTCCCACCCACCATTCTATCCTTAATCTAGCTTACTCTGTTGAAGAAAAAAGATCCCCAAAATTTCTCCGGGAAAAAGCCATCCAACTGGGATTGAAACCCGGACCAGATTTCGGGAAACTACAAAAAGGCATCCCTGTGGAGTTAGAGGGGACCCTGATAAAACCAGAACAGGTACTCGGAGCAAAAAGGAAAGGAAGAAAAATAGTTTACTCCGGGGATACTAAACCCTGCCCAGAAATGGTTCAATTCGCCATTCATGCTGATGTGCTGATACACGAATCAACCTATGAATCAGCGCAGGAATCAAAAGCCCTTGAAAATGGACATTCCACCACCACTCATGCGGCGATGATTGCTAAAGAAGCAGAAGTATCTGAATTGATTCTAACTCATATAAGCACCCGTTACCGAGATAGTGATACTCTCAGACAAGAAGCAAGCCTGGTATTTGATAAGGTAGTAGTGGCTGAAGATCTTATGAATATCGAGGTGAAACGCCATGAAATACACTGAAAAAAATATTCAGCTCAATATAAAGGTAGATCACCATTATTTAAAGGGATATTATTGTAATCTAGAAGGATATTGCACTAATTTAGAAGGATATCACCATAGTCGAGAGGTTGATCATCATGGCCACTGACCCCCTGTACATTGATCTGATAAAAATTGCCATAATTCTCATAGCTGCATTTATCATTATCAAATGGACCAGTCATATTATTAAAAGAACTGGAACTCGATTTAGTTTAGAACCTACTCTGATTCAGATTTTAAATGAGATCATTAAATACTCCATAATCGCCATAGCCTTAACCCTCGCTTTAAATGAAATTGGAGTGAATATAAACTCCCTAATCATCAGTTTTGGTATTGTGGGTATAGCGGTTGGTTTCGCAGCCCGGGACACCCTCTCCAACTTCATCGCCGGCCTCTTTATACTGGCAGATAAAAGTTTTAGAGTGGGAGACATCATTGAAATGTCCGGTCAAAGTGGTAAAGTGGTTAAAGTTGGATTCAGAATTACCATCATCAAAACTGTAGACAATAAACTCATAACCATCCCCAATTCAACCTTTTCCAAGGGCGCCTACATTAATTCCACTGCTCAGGAAACCCGTAGAGTGGGATTGGATATTAACATCCCTTATGAACTGGAACTGGAACAGACTGTTAACTATCTGGTGGAAGCAGCATCTAATTGCAAATGGGCACTCCCTGAGCCAAAACCAAATGTGCTTATAAAAGAAATGACAGATACAGGTATAAAAGCTACTTTAAATGTCTGGATCAATGATCCATGGGAAGTAGCCACCTATAGAAGCCAGTTAGCCCTGAAAGTTAAGAGGCTTTTGGTGGTTGAAGATTTATCGTAAATAAAAAAATTTTAGAAGAAAATATCTTATGAAAAAAAGATGTCTTATGAAAATATTTAAGATGTTTAGTTAAATGTCAAAATATAAAATTTTTTCCATTCTAATAATATTGGCGTGTGTCACGCTGGCAGCAAGCATAGCCATGGCTGGTTACGAGCAGATGCAGAACGTTACCAAAGCCCAGAAGAGTGTTAAAGATTATCAGGAGAAAATGAGTAACCCGGTGAACGCACTGGATCCCACTGATCTCACCACTTCACATATGAATGCCCAGTTAAGCATCCCAAAACTCAACGTGAATGCAACCATCCGATCAGACACCGTAAATGCTTATAACTCTGTTTATCATTATCCTGAAAGTGTTATGCCTGGCAAACCAGGAGAATGCGGTATTCTAGGCCATAGGACAACATATTCCGGTTTATTTACCAACATAGCTTCCCTTGAACCTGGTGATCAGGCTATTATCAAGGATTTCACCCAGCGAAAGAAATACGTCTATGAAGTCACCTCCAATGGAAATGATATACGCTGGGACTACAAAACCAACCCTATTCGATTTTCACAGGAAGGACAGGCACGTTTATTGATTGTTACTTGTTACCCTCCGGGTAAAAAAGAAGCTGCATGGATTACTCACTTTAAAATGGTATCCAGCAGTAGCTATTAATTAGAATATACTGATTAATTTCCATTATAATTAAAGAATTTTTAACCAATATTATCCAGTAGAATAACATCAACCAGTATAACCAATGGAGATAGAATAATCAGGTTATATTGAAATAAAACTTCGTAAAACAAAACAAATAAGAAATAAAGGACTCATTTGTTACTGTAAATAGAATAAACACCAGAAAAATAAGATTACACAATACTTATTAGTGATTAATATTAATATTATTTAAGAATATTTACGACCATTGTGACGTGTAGTTATAACACTTATTAATTAGAATGGCCATTATAAAATATAAGTAACATTCATCTAAAAAAGGAGATTTTTGGAAGGCAAAAGAAACATGATGGTCTAAAAATAGGAAAAGAGGAGTTAAAATGGTTGAAATCCTAGTAGACGAAGATGCATGTGTTGGATGTGGATCCTGTGTGGATGACTGCCCCAATGACGTGTACAAAATGAATGAAGAAAAATGGAAAACAGAAGTGGTAAATGTCGACGACTGTATGGCATGCCTCTCCTGCCATGAAATCTGCCCTGCACAGGCCATGACCCACAAAGATATTCACGTGGCTAAAAGGCTCTACATCGATCGCAGAGTGACTGAAGTGCTTGAAAGAATTATCTGAGGGATTGATATGGCAATACAAGAAGTTAGAGGAACATTTAAGCCGGAATTGATTCCCAAGGAGACTGGTGGAGACATAGATGACTATGAAGATGCACTGCATGTGCTGATGAAATTCATGGGATCCATGTCCAGTGCTCTGGAACAGGTTTCAGGAAGAGGCGCCAATGCCATTGTTTACCAGGCAGGAAAACGAATGGGCCACGATGCCGCAAAAATGATGGAAAAAACCGACAACCTGGAACAGGCCATGGATGAAATGGGTGAAGTCCTGGGACATGAATTTTATTACAGGATGTGGAAACCAGCCGGACAGGAAAATTACACCGTTGAAAAGGGAGACGAAACTGTTGTAAAACTTCTCTTCCGGGACTGCGTTGTCAGGCAAACCCTCCGAAGAACAGGTTTACCTCAAAAAGGACCATTATGTTATCTATTATATGGTTACATGGTTGGAGCAGTGGAAGAAGTTATGGGTATAAAAGGAAAAGTTGACGTAGACCATGTAGGTCCTAACGCATGTCTTAAAACTCTCACCATCAAATGGGGTGGTAAATAATGGTTAAAATAGCCTTAGAAACCCTGGCCAGCTGTTCCGGATGTGAAATTTCAATACTCGATCTTCACGAAGACCTGGCCACATTACTAAATCAAGCTGATATTGTCTACGCACCAGTTCTTATGGATGTTAAGGAAGTTCCTGATGATATAGACATTGCCATTGTCTCTGGTTCTGTTCGAAACGTTGAAAACAAGGAGAGGCTGGAAGAACTCCGAGAAAAATCCAAATACCTCATTGCCTATGGGACTTGTGCCTGTTATGGTGGTATAACTGGTATGGCTGATCTTTACACCTCGGAAGAGGTCACATCACGCACATACTCTGACAACCCCAGTACCGTGTCCGCACCACTCCCCAATGAAGTAGTTCCTGAACTTTTAAGCATTGTCCACCCTGCAGCAGACTTCACCCGAATCGATGGATTCATACCCGGCTGCCCACCCAAAGAACAACTCACACACGACATTCTCATACCACTTGTAAACGACGAAGCCCCAGATGTTCCTAAAAAAAGTGTCTGCGCCGATTGTCAGCGTGAAATGGAACACGTTGAGTTTGATACCATTCACCGCAGAATCGAAGGCACCCCCGAACCTGGTAAATGTTTCCTGAGTCAGGGATATGTCTGTCTGGGTTCAGTGACTCTAGGTCGCTGCGGCGGTCTCTGTACAGAAGCAGGAATCCCCTGTCACGGCTGCGGAGGACCTTCCCTGGATGTTTTAAGAGAACCCAGCCATGATATCTACAATGGAGTCATCAAAAGAATAGCTCACCTTTCCAAGATGCCTGAAAAAGACGTGGAAAAACAGCTTTATGATATTGGACACGTTATCTACGGATTCGTAATTGGAAGTACGACCATGGAGGATAAGCAGGTTTCACTCATCCCTCAACTGGTTAAAAAGTGAAGTCAAGATAAAATGGTGATATTATGAAAAATATCGAAATAAGCCCTGTAAGCAGGATAGAGGGTCACGCCAAGATCACAGTTCAGGTGGATGATGCCGGGAATGTGGCCGATGCCCACTTCCACGTTATGGAAATCAGGGGATTTGAAAAATTCCTGGAAGGTGCTGCTGTAGAAGAAGCACCTCGAATCACCCCACGTATATGTGGTATATGCCAGACAGCACACCACCTGGCAGCAGCCAAAGCAACCGATATGGTATTTGGACTGGAACCGCCAGAAACAGCTAAAAAACTAAGGGAACTCATGCTCATGGGACAGTACATACACTCCCATTCACTCCACTTCTACTTCCTGGGTGCCCCTGACCTGGTGATGGGTCCTGATTCAGACCCTGCAATGAGAAACGTGGTGGGGATCCTGAAAAGCAATCCTGATCTGGCAATGATGGCCATAAAAACCCGGAAAATAGGGCAGGAAATAACCGGAGCTGTAGGTGGAAAACCCATAAGCCCGGTAACTGCCATACCCGGAGGACAATCCCGAGGCATAACATCCGAACAACAAGCTAAACTATTATCCAAAGCTAAAGATGCAATAGGCCTGATTGAACAGGGTGTTGAAGTAGCCAAACCATTATTCACCCAATACAGTGAAGCTATTGAAGCACTGGGCCCTGTTGAAAGTCATTTCGGAGCAATAACCAATGGTGGTTCCATCGAGTTCTACGACGGACCAGCCAAGATCATTGATAAATCTGGAAATCAGGTCTATGAATTTGCAGCCGCTGATTACCTGGACTACGTTGAAGAAAAAGTACAACCATGGTCCTACCTGAAATTCCCCTACCTGAAACAGATAGGATTCCCTGAAGGTAACTACCGTGTGGGTCCACTGGCTAGGCTAAATGTAGTAGATACCATACCTACTGAAAAAGCTTCAGC
Organism: Methanobacterium sp. Maddingley MBC34; assembly: GCA_000309865.1. Lineage (NCBI taxonomy): Archaea > Methanobacteriati > Methanobacteriota > Methanobacteria > Methanobacteriales > Methanobacteriaceae > Methanobacterium > Methanobacterium sp. Maddingley MBC34. The sequence goes on from AMGN01000007.1 coordinate 28,361, forward strand.
CCTGTATGGAGAATACAAAGACCAGTACGGAATTGCTCAAAACGCACTCCTGTACCACTATGCACGTTTAATTGAGTTGATGTATGCTGCTGAAAGAGCAGTACAACTTTTAGAAGACGACAGCATAACCGGTACTGACCTGCGTCAGAACCTTTCGGAACCATTAATGACCCAGGCTGAAGCCAAACAGTCCGGTGAAACCAAAAGGGGAGTGGGTATGATTGAGGCCACCCGAGGAATCCTCATCCACGATTATGAAACCGATGCAGGAGGATTCATTAACCGGGCCAACTTAATTGTTTCCACCGGCCAAAACAACCTATCCATGGATATTGGAGTTAGGGAAACCGCTAAACAGATGATACATGGTGAAGAGGTTTCTGAAGGGCTTAAAAACAGATTGGAAATGATTGTAAGGGCATACGACCCCTGTCTTTCCTGTGCAACCCATGCCATTGATGGAAGCTCACCACTGGCAGTGGATATCTACGACAGCGACGGTCAACTCCTGAAAAAACACTTACTCTGAGGTTATTTTTAAAACCTCAACATTCTTATTTTTTTAAGTGGATTAAATCATGATTAGAGTATATTTTTCTAACTTCAGATGGAATTAACACCACTTTTCGATATTGCTTTTCTGTATTGCTTTCTAAAATAAAAAACCCCCTCTTCAATGTTTTTAATTGTAAAAAAAGAATAAACTAAAATAAATAAAGTAAAATAATTATCCCCATAGGGTAGTAATCATTATTATTTCTTTTGTATTATTATAATTCATGAAAATGTTTTAATCATGTGACCATACACAATTTTCCAGCCACCCAAAAAACGATAAGCATAATAAAAAGTTAGAGTAAGAATATTTTATTGTATTAAGTTTTTTATACTGAAGTTTTGTGATCCAATGATTGACACCCATTTAAAGATGCAACTGGAAAAGGCCACTGTGGACCTGGATAAAACCACCGATGTAGAGGGTATCCTTATCGTGGCCAGCGATGGGCGGATATTACACCACAACTTACGGGTTGATGTGGATATAAACCTTTTCGGCCCCATGTCCCAGGTTATTTCTAGTTCATCACTGAGGATGTTAAACTCATCAGGCCAGGGAGAAATGGAAAGAGTATTAGTAGAGTCTTCTGGAGGTAAAGCTCTTTTTTTAGGTTTGGAAAAGGTGCATTTAATCATTTTAATGCAGGGCTCAGCTAACGTTGGCATGGTGCTGGTAAATGCCAAAAGAGCATCACAAAAAATCCATGAAGCAACCCATGACCTTGAATTAGAAGTTCCAAAAGAAACAATTGTAGAAGAAATTCCAATTCCTGAAGAAGTGCCAGTTGAAGAAGTGCCAGTTGAAGAAGTGCCAGTTGAAGATATACCCACAACATCGGTTGCAACAGAGGAACCACTACTTGAAACAACTGCAACAAAAGAACTTCCAATTGAAACGTTTGCTGCAGATGAAAAACCAGTAGAAATAACAACAGAAGAAACTTTAAAAGACACGGAAATAATAGAAGAACCCGTTGTTGTAGAAGAACCAATTACAAAACCTTTTGAAGACTTACCTTCGCAAACTCCTTCAGAAACTAAAGAACCGGCCTTAGAACCTGTTTTGGAAAAAACTGAAAAAATAACTGCAGAACCCATTGCTGAGGTAAATAAACCTGCAGTTTCTGAAAAACCCCCATTAGGAATTGAAACTGAACTTGGAACTGATTTAAAAGCTGAAGTTGAAACTGAAGTCGAAGTTGCTGAAACTGATGTTGAAGAGGTAAAACCAATCATACCCACAGTCAGACCACCTATTTCATTCCCTTCACTACCAGAGAATGTTGAAGTCCCTGAAGATCCTGAAAAACGTTCTCAGCTCATATTAGACATTTATGAATCCATATTCCTGGCTATGTCCCTGGGAGCCGCCAAGATCATGGGAGTTGCTCCGGCCAGAGGACTCACCAAGCAATTCCTCCCCTTTGAAAAATGCAAAAGACTCCTGGAAAATGTGAATTTAAAGAGTAATGCCACCATTGACTTTGCCCAGATAAAGAAAAACGCAGAGGGAATCCCTCTCCCGGAGCGTGAAGAAATATTTATCCAGGATTTCAATCGCATGATAGAAGTCATAACAGAAAATTATGGAAGAGTAATGGGTTACGAGGCATTCCGAGCCATGGTAAGACCAGAATTCATGGAAATTAAAAAGTCCTACGGCGAAGCAATGGAAAAACTGAACATCAAAAAAAGCATGCACCCCGAAATTGCCCATTTATTCACATAAATATGCAAAATTTCTAATAAAACTCCAGATAGCCTATGGAATTCATATTTAAATCAAATTATCTTTTTTTTAAACCTATAAACTACCGATAACTAATTACAACATTTTTTAAAGATTTATATTAATCTTTTTAAAATAAAGTAAAATTTAACCATGAAATTTATAAATAAACGGATTATATTCAAATTTTTAAACCTTTTTAAAATACCAATTACATACCAATAATCATATTACATTCACAAAAATATTAGAAATAAAACGGTGATAATCATGAACGGACCATGGGTGGAGAAATATCGACCACAGACCCTGGATGAGGTTGTGGGTCAAGATCACATTATACAAAGACTTAAACAGTACATAAACGAGGCGAACATGCCCAATCTCATGTTCACCGGCCCGGCAGGAGTGGGGAAAACCACCACTGCCATTGCACTGGCTAAAGCCATGCTGGGGGAATACTGGAAACAGAACTTCCTGGAGTTAAATGCGTCTGATGCCAGGGGAATTGAGACTGTGCGTAAGGATATTAAAAGTTTCTGCCGGTTAAAGGCAATGGGTGCACCCTTCCGGATCATATTCTTGGATGAAGTGGATAACATGACCAAGGATGCCCAGCACGCACTGCGTCGAGAGATGGAAATGTACACTAAAACATCCTCATTCATCCTTTCCTGTAACTACTCCTCCAAGATCATCGATCCAATCCAATCTAGGTGTGCCATATTCAGATTCGCACCCATTAAGGGCCACCAGGTTATAAAGAGACTGGAAGTAATTGCCAAAGCAGAAAATGTTAATTACGCTCCAGGGACCCTGGAAAGCATTGTTTATTTTGCTGAAGGAGATATGCGTCGGGCAGTTAACATCCTGCAATCCACTGCATCCATGGGTGAGGAAGTAAACGAGGAAACTGTTCACGAAGTGGTTTCCAAAGCAAAACCTAAAGATGTGAGACGGATTGTTAACCTGGCACTTGATGGGGATTTCATGGGCGCCCGTGACCTTCTAAGGGAGGTTATGGTGGTTCAGGGAACCAGTGGTGAGGATATGGTGACCCAAGTTTATCAGGAAGTCTCCAAAATGGCCATGGATGACCTTATCAGTAGTGAGGATTACATTAAACTGGTGGAGCACATCGGAGAATACGATTTCAGAATAAGGGAAGGTGCCAACCCCAGAATACAATTGGAAGCTCTTTTAACCAAATTCTTACCAAAGGAAAAGGCAGATTAGGATGTTGTGGACTGAGAAATACAGTCCCCAGACTATGAAGGATGTTCTGGGGAATAAAAAGGCCATTGAAGAAATTGAAAACTGGGTGGAAAGCTGGGATCATGGAGATCCCCAGAAGTGCCTGCTTCTGGTAGGGCCGCCTGGCACCGGGAAAACCACCCTAGCCCATCTGGTGGCTGGTGAGTTCTCAGACCATATAGAACTCAATGCCAGTGATAAAAGATCCTACGACATAATCATGAACACCGTTGGCGAGGCATCAGCTTCTGTCTCCCTCTTTGGTCAGGGCGGTCGCAAACTCATAATCCTGGATGAAGTGGATGGACTCCATGGAAATGAGGACCGTGGTGGGATAAGAGCCATAAACAAGATCATCAAGGAAGGTCATCATCCCATGATCATGATGGCCAACGACCTTTACAGTAAACGCATACAGAGCCTTAAATCTAAATGTCAGCTTATAAAAATCAACAAGGTGCACACTAATTCCATTGTTGCACTTTTAAAAAGAATCTGTGCCAAGGAAGGAGTTGATTTTGAGGAGCACGTTCTCAGGACACTGGCCAAAAGATCCCGTGGGGATCTGCGATCTGCAATTAACGATCTACAGGTGATTGCCCAGGGAAAGGATTCTGTAACCTCAGAGGATCTGGAAGTCATATCACAGAAGGATGATATTAACAATATTTTCGACTCGGTCAGAACCGTGCTTAAAAGCAAAAATCCCCGGCATATCCGTGATGCACTCCGATTAGAGGCGCAGCCGGGATTCATCCTGGAGCAGATAACCGAGAACATTCCCAGGGAGTATGAAAAGCCAGAGGAAATTGAAAAGGCTTATAATGCAGTGGCTGAAGCAGACGTGTACCTGGGAAGGGCATTCCACACGCGACACTACGGTTACTGGAAGTACACCTACGACCTCATGGGCGTGGGAGTGGCCCTGGCCAAGGATGAGACCTACAAGAAATTCAGCAAGTACACCAGTTCAACATTTTACAGTAAACTCTCCAAGAACCGGGCCAAAAGGGACCTCAGAGACAGGGTAGCAACCAAGATCGGAGCCAAACTGCACACATCCCGAAAGGTGGCCATTGAATACTTCCCCTACTATGAGATAATGTTTGAGGGAGATGACCTGGCCAGGGACCTTGCAGACTACTTCGACCTGGATGATGCAGAGGTTAAACAGTTCCGGAGCAGGAAGATAAAAAAGAGGAAAGTGAAGAAGGCTCCTAAAACTCCTAAAACTAAAACTACACCAAAAAAGACTTCCAAAAAGAGTACAAAACCAATAGATAAATCTTCTAAAAATATTTCCAATGATTCTAAGGATTCTAAAGAAGTGGAAGAAATAGCCATTACAAAGGATACCAAATCCAGGGATAAAGTAAAAAATAAGAAAGATAATTCTTCAAAAACTACATCCAAGGATAAAAGGGATTCTGGAAAGTCCGAATCCAAAGATGATGGGAAGCAGGTTTCACTTTTCAGTTTTAAATGAGTAATACTACAATATTGATACTCTTCCTATTTTTTTAATAAAAATAGAGGGATTAATAGGGTTAAATCATTAAAAACATTAAAAGAATTCCGATTAATGCCAATATCAATAAAATCAACCCCATAAACAGAGTAATGATCTCCCCAAGAGAAAGGCCCTTGCGCCTAGGTAAATCCCCCTGTTCTTTCAACCAGTATTCATTTAAAGTTTTTTGAACCATGGAAAATGGAATAACCATACAGCAAGACAAAAACAGGGATATCAGACCGGTAAATGGATTTTCATAAAATCCCAACCTCGATGATAAGTATAATAATACAACCCAACTGATGACCACTGCGTATAATGAGAAGGGTTTAACACCAGCTTCCTCTTCATAATCTTTCAAATCCTTAAATTGTGTTCCTACGAAATATAAATTGACGAAGGGTATGAAAAGGCCCACAGTTCTAAGACCGGGACTTATATCCAGATTTTTATGTTCTTTAAAATCCCTCCAATTACGGTAGAACCAGTATATCTGATATAACCCACCTGTAATGATTATAAGTAAGATCAATTTGTTTGTAGGCTGCACATTGGAATATTCACTTTTTTGATATTTTTCCATTTCAAACGATGTCCCACATTCTTCACACTTTTTGGAACTTTCTTTAACTTGTTCACCACACTCAGGGCAATAATTATAGTCAGTTTCTTCTTTATCCATTGAAATTCACCATTAAACTCCACAATCAAACACATTTTAGATAATAATTTCCAAAAAAAGATTACCAATCATATAATAAAAAACTTTCCATTAGTAATAGAATAGTATTGTAGACTTTTAGTACTAATCATTCACAAATTAAAAAATCAAAAAAAACCCTAAATGTGGCACATATAATACAATTTATACTTATAATCCTTGTAAATTTCTGCAAATTACCTCATGCGGAAGAAGAGATTCCATTTTTTTTGTAATGATTTTATCAAGTACAAACACAACTATTAAATGAAAAATTAGTATTGCAAAAATAAAACATCCTCTTCCAGGGAAATGAGAATTTAAAACATTCAGAAATTGTATTCAAGTATAATTTGTGTGTAATTTGTGCATAAATTTTTAAATTATGTTGAGTTTAGATACTTTGTCAGTTAAATGGATTTAAATATAATAATATTTAACTCCAATCAGGAATAGTTCAATTTAATACAATCCTATTAAATATTGAAGATTATGAAGGTTTTCAAATGAGTGGTTATTTACTTTGTGATAAATGTAGAGGATATTATAGGCTCAAATCTGATGAATCACCCCAAGATTTTACTGATAAATGTAGTTGTGGGGGTAAAATAAGGTTTAGCAAAAGTATTGATGTTATAGGGGCAACAAACAAGGAAAGAACCTTTGAAAAAAGGCAATCCAAAATTGAAATACTTAAAAGTAGTTTATGGCCCAAACATAACTTCACATTTTCATCATTTTTAGATTCATTAAAGGGGTTTAAGAATGATTTTTTAATGAGATTTAACAAGGTATTTGATAAAATAACATCAGTATTTGGTATGCCAGTGTGTCCTTATTGTAAAAAAAGATTAAAATTTAGGGATATGATGGGTGGAACTTTTATTCAGTGTTCAAACTGTGGTGGAACTATGAGAAAACATTACAAACATCAAAAACACAGTTAAACACCAAACTGATGTTTTCGTAATCGTTTAATTTCCTTTCTAAATATGACTCAATCCCTAGAATGGAGTTACCTAGTTCACTGTTATCTCTTTTATGCTTTTTATTCATTTATTCATCCATTCTAAATGTTCCAGTTTCCAATATTTAACAAGCATCTCCCTAAAGCTAAACTACATTGCATTATCACTCCGTGCCTTCCTGGCTGTTATGTTTATAATGATGTACTAGCAGCATGAAAATATTAAAATGAAATTAGGAAAATTATGAAATCATTAAGCATTTTTTAATAAAAAAGGTAATCAAAATAGTTATTTTTCTTTTTTAAATAATGAATTGCGGTTTTATGAAGTGTTAAGTCCTTTATGAAAATAAGAGGATTTCATTAAAATATTAGGATATTAATCAGTTTAGAGTTATTATTAAACTGTTAACTGAAAAATATTCATTTTCCTTTAAAAATAAGCGTAAAATTATTATATATCAAAGCATAGTTATAGCTAACTAAATAGATGGTTGAAAAAATCATTAAGGGGAGAAAAATAATGAATATATCTAATTTTAAATGGAAAAAAACATTGCCATACCTTTTATTCTTTGTTATGGTGGTAATGGTCACTGCGGGTTCATCCTTTGCTGCAGGAACAATTTATGTCAGCACACAGGGAAACGATGACTGGAACGGTCTAGCAGCTACTTACGATCCATCTACGGGAAACGGACCTAAAGCAACTATACAAAACGCTATAGATACAGTGACTGATAACGGCACAGTATCGGTAGCAGCAGGAACCTACAAAGAAAATTTGTATATAAACAAGGATGTTTATTTAATGGGAGCCAGTCCAGAAAGCACCATTATAGATGGTATGCAAAAAAAGAGTGTTATACAACTATTTGGATCGGCCATGGAACCATTTAACCAGTTTGCCCTCACTGTTAATGGATTCACTCTTACCAATGGTAACAGTACGTGGGGTGGTGGAATTTACAATTATGGTGGTATTTTATTCCTGATAAATACAAAAATTGCTAATAACCGAGCCACTAACGGAGGAGGGCTTTACAACTCCGGAACCGCCAGTGCAGACAGTGCAACTGTAATAACTGACAACACACCAGATAATGTCTATGGTTATCCCATTACACCTATTACCTCGGGGGACATTTCCCAGGATGTAATACCCTCAGTTAGCCCATAACAATGGTTTATAAATCCATAAGGAATTATTTTATCCAAAAAAAGAGGATATATCTTTATTTTTTTTTTTGAATAAATCTTTGTTAGTTATTTACAGACTTTCATTGGATCCTGAGAAACAAATATTATTTTAAAATCTCCCTTATTGATACTGGAATACCACAACCTCAGAATAGGTCTATTCTTTATAAATTGCCGTGAAAAGAAGGCATTTAATTTTATCCACATAATAACACAGATTTCTAAATTTTAAACTTTTCCCAGTTCAAAATGTGCCTGAAGTTGTGGCAAACTCAGATCATTAATAGTCTTAACATCTAATGGTTTTCCAATGGTTTCCTGATTTGAAACTGTGAAAGAAGCTTTTATGTGAACCAGTTCCTCACTTACATCCACCAGAACATCCACATTAGAAAGATGTTTAAGAGAATTTTTATTGATATTTAATATTTTAGAAGCGCCTAAAATTTCTATAGCCCTAGGAATGTAATCTTCATCAAAATCAAGGATAATATTGGAGCTAACTTCCAATGATTCTTTATAGTTGTGATTTTCAGCTGCATAAATAAATAAAGAATCATTTGAAGCATCATAATCCTGTTTCATTTTGAGTTCTTTAATCATCATCACGCACCCTGCGTTTAACACTCTGTTCATAAATTGTCACTACTCGTATATTACATTTTGGATAATGATTAAAGACTATAATAATCACCAGATCATATTTTAATTCTTTATAAGGATGTTTGTAAAATATTTGAAAGTTATTAGGGCTTTGTTTTAAAATTCCCATAATTTCTTCATTAATTAAACAATTGATAATGGATTGTTCTGTTAATTCCCTTTCATAAATCCTTAAAATAGCGTGATTAGTATTGCTAATCATGTGGTTAGAAAGGGTAGATAAACAGGATACGACGTTCCCAATATTAACGTTAAACATTTACATTAAATATTAATTTTATTATATTAAAGTATTACTACAGATTTTAATAAAACTCATTTATCCTCAAAAAGATAACACCCGGAACTCATCATCTTCTCCCTCACATCAGGAATAAAACCCTCCAAAAACTCCAACATATCCCTGGAAAGCCCAGATTTATCTTCAAAATCACAATTTAACCCTTCAATATCTATCCAGGATTCTATCCACGACTTTGGAACATTGATAAGGGGGTAAACCATTTTTAAACCATTTTTCACAGTTTGAGAACTTAAAAGCGTTAATTTCTCCCCATTGAACATAGTTTCCAGTATATGTTCCACTTCCCCATCAAGGGTGAGTGGTAAGGCCACTGCATCTATATCTGGGTCTAATTTTTTATCCTGAAACTCCACTTTATTCAATCTATCCATTTCATCATCTTGAACAATTAAATCAACACCATATTTCCGAGTGTATGACTCTAAAACAGCATACATGGTTAAATTAACACAGTTTTCCGGACCTTTCAGGAGTATCTTATCACCTGGACTCAGTGCATTTTTGAGTACACGAGAAGCACGGCTACATATCTTCTGGAATACTTTAGAACGCCTTACCTTAAAATTAGGAAATTCTTCCAGGAATATCTCCTCTTTTTTGCGTGAAAACCGGGATAACTTCAGACTATTAACGTAAACCTTCTCATCAACTATACTGACAAACCTGGTTTCTACACCGTTTTTCTGGAGGAATCGGATCACTTCTTGCTTCATTGTCATTATATTGTTCCACCAATTTGACTTAAACTTAATGGTATATTTACTTGAAATTCAAATAACAATAGTATTCCTCATTTAAAATGATTAAACTTTTAAAATAGGTATATATCCATACTAAAATGATCTTTTAAGTGGTAATCTTCAAAAATAGGAACATTCAAGAAACTTAGGCTAAAAGACTGAGTAAATTGACAAATACTGAACAATTTAAAAAAATTATAACTAATATTCCCTTTGAACATAATGATTTAAACGTAGTTAACCGGGAAGAGTATTTACCTTTATTTGAAGAATTATTTGAGATTTATAAGAATTCCAGTCCCTCAGAAAGGAATTCTATTGAGACATTTGTGTAAAACGATGCTGAGTTATGTTACAAATTTGTGCACTGGATTCCTCCTTTTCAAAAATCTGATCCAAAGCGTTATGTGGAGTACCAGCTTATTTCAGCCACAATAAGGAATGGACTGCCAGATTTCCGTGATGATCTTCTTGAACTGGTGCATTTATGGGATTTTGCAGAAGAAAAAGGGTTGATGCCCAAGAAATATTTGAGGGAGTTAGTAATATCAGTGGTTCATTCCTTTTCCATCAAGTGATGGACCCCAGCGTAGGGAAGAGTTGAGGTTCTAAATTCTCCTTAAAAATGCATGAATGCAAATATAGATGTGCGAATATGATATGGTTTTTTTATTAATGAAGATTAAATATACAAGCAAGATGAGTATGCTAAACAAGATGAGGGGCTTGTTATGTTTAAAATCTTCGGCCGTGAATCAGATGAAGAAGGAGAAAGGGAACTTCTGGAAATAGAAGTAACTGAAACTGTGGACTGTCTGGCTGATTTTACCTTCAACTTTCACTGGCAGCACAAGGGCGAGAAACTGGACCCCACTTGGAATATCCCAGGAAACGATTTAACCTTCGGTAAAGTGGTAGAACACCTTAAAAACCAGGGTGATGTACGTATCAATGGTGATACCGGACACCGCCTTGCCAGCAGCATGGGGGTAGACCTGCAGTACTTCAAAGGAACAGGACGTGACATCCCGGTGGGAGACATCTACGTGGATGGAAATGTTGACACCCGTATGGGTATCAGCATGACCCGTGGCAGCATCTATGTCAAAGGGAAAATGAACGAACCCATGGGAAACCTGGTTGAAGTAAACTCAAATAAGAAGGGTTACCGGCAGTTTAGAAGCATAACTGACATCACCACCAATGGACTGGGTGGTGACAAACTAGTTGGCTGCCAGTTTGCAGGGAAAAGATTCATAATTAATGATGGTACAGTGAAGGACACCGTGGGTGCCCGTTTAGATGCTGACGTGAATATAATTAAACAGGGAAATGTTGACCTCTCCACAGGGATACTCATGCGCAAAGGCACCATCAGAATAAACGGGAATGCAGGTAAAAACACCGGTGCACTCTTAAACGGCGGCACAATCATCATTGATGGAAACACCGACGACTTTACTGCCATTGACATGATTAAAGGTACAATCATTATTAATGGAAATGCAGGTAAGTTTTTAGCCGCCAACAAAAAAAAGGGAATTATTCTGGCTAAAAATGGAAGTCCCATACCCCCGGTAGACGAGAAACCACTCCAGAGTGCTGACCAGCAGTTACTCATTAGCCAGGGTTTTAATCCCAGTGGTTTTAAGAAGTTTGAGTAAAATAACCTGCAAACATGAGCAAAATAACAGTACTAAATAAAACCAAGAACTATTTTTTTAATTAGTTAAATACATGAATATTTAAAAAAAACGCCAGTATTAAAATAAAAATCTATTTAAACAAAAAAAATGTTCTGGAAAGGGTTTTAAGCCTCCCAATGCAGATGGTATTTCTCGAACTGTTTTTCCAGTATTATCACCAGAACAAATCCAATCACAGCTGCAACTATCACCGGGATAACGGAATCCATAGAGGTTACAATCCTATCATAAGGTAATCTTAGAGTTCCTATCATCAACCCAACCAGGAAAGCCATGGTCACTGATTTGTGATGTTCCAAAAGGTAATTCAAGAGGCGTGAAAAAGACAGAATACCAATCAATGCTCCCAAACAAAATGTGATGATATCCACAAATTTAAGTTGATTTAAGGCGGCCAGCATGTATTCATACTGATTTAAAAGAAGCAAAAGAAACGCTCCAGAGATACCCGGAAGAATCATTGCACATATAGCCACCATCCCCGACAGGAAAATGATTGGTAGAGTATGGTTAGCCTGTATGGGGTTTAATCCCACAAATATTATGGCAAAAACAAGACCAATGACCAAAAATGCAATATTCTTGAAATTAAGCTCATCAACATGCTTGTAAACGAAACCAGCCGATGCCAAGATAAGACCAAAGAAGAATGCAAATGTAGGGGCAGTGTACACTGTGAGCATTACTGTCATGACCTTAGACATGGTTAAAACCGCCACCCCAATTCCAGCCAGTAAAGGTATGAACAAATTGAAATCCCATTTTAAGAGTTCTTCCTTGGATTTTGCAAAATCACCTTTGAAGGCTGCTAAAAGGAAATTGGCATTTATCTGACTAATGGCATGTACCAGTCTCTGGTAAATACCAGTAATCAGAGCCATGGTCCCCCCGGAAACTCCAGGGATCACATCAGCTGTGCCCATTAATAACCCACGCAAGAATATTAAAATAGTATCCCTGTATATCTCGATTTTTCGCATAAAAAATTCTCCTACAATACAAAATATTTAAATCCTGAAATAGTTAATTGTTAATCTTGCAGATTAATAATTTCCTTAATTTACATTCAATGTGTTTCAATTAATTTAATCCCATTAATGATATTTAATTAATTAAATGTTATAAAAACAGAGGTTTATTTTCCATGATCAGCTTGGTAGAATTTTTTAGTGAAACAGTAATTCATTTAATAGAATCCTTAGGTTACTGGGGTATCTTCTTGGGCATGACCATAGAAAGTGCCTGTATTCCATTGCCCAGTGAAATCATAATGACTTTCGCCGGATACGTAGTTTGGGAAGGTAAAATGGCCTTTTGGGGAGTGGTCCTTATGGGAACCCTTGGAAACTTAGTAGGGTCTTTAATCGCTTATTACGTAGGATGGTGGGGCGGAAGGCCTCTTCTTGAAAAATATGGTAAATACATTCTTATAACTCACAACAAACTGAATTTGGCTGATGAATGGTTCGAAAAATACGGGCATGAAGCAGTGCTCATAAGCAGAATGCTTCCAGGCTTAAGAACATTCATATCCCTACCAGCGGGAATTACCCACATGAACCTGAAAAAATTTATTTTATACACAGTACTTGGATCTCTACCCTGGTGTTTTGTTCTAACTTACATAGGAGTACTCATGGGCCCAAATTGGACTACAATTGAAAGTTATTTCCATTACCTCGACATTTTAGTTGGAATGGGATTAGTGATATTCATCGCCTACATAATTTATCACTACCGTGGAAAAGAACACATTGATTAAATGGAAAACATCAATTAAATGATGGACCTTGACGTGAATGAAAAACTAATAACAAAAAATAACTCTTTTTCACTTTATTCATTTTTAAATTTTCTTTAATATCATTAAAGGGATAAAATCCCTAATAGGGATTACATTCCAAATATATAGATTACATTTATATACTTGATTCACTACTATTAATCGCTGAATAAAAAAAACAATAACGGAAATAAATAAGGCAGGTGTATAAATTGAGAAGATTTTTGCTAACATTACGAATATGGTTAGCTACTGCATTATTATTCGGTATACTTTACGCCATAATAACCGTGATTTGCACATACCTGGGCTTTGGAACCCCTATAATATTTGCCCTACTGGCAATTGTAGTTGTGTTCGCCCAATACATGTTAGGGCCCAAGATGGTGGAGGCGGTAATGCATGTGCATTACGTGTCACCACAGGAAGCACCCAATCTGCACGCCATGATAGAAGAATTGGCCATGAATGCCGGTATTCCCAAACCTAAAGTTGGAATCGCAGAAACCAGCATCCCCAATGCCTTTGCCTTCGGTAGAACCAAAGGCGACGGAAGAGTCTGTGTCACCAGGGGTATTCTGAACCTCCTGGATGAAGAGGAATTGAAAGCAGTCCTGGGACACGAGATCAGCCACATACGCCACAATGACATGGCGGTAATGACCCTCATCAGTGTGGTACCCCTCATCTGCTACTGGATATTCATAAGCATGATGTTTGATAGGGATAGTGATGCGGGAGTAATTGGACTCGTTGCACTAGCAGGATACCTCCTAGGACAGTTACTAGTCTTATTCGTGAGTAGAGTCCGGGAATACTATGCAGACCAGGGAAGTGTGGAGATAGGTGGCAAACCCCACAAGTTAGCCAGCGCACTTTACAAACTGGTATACGGATCAGCTAATCTGGATAAAAAGGCAGTTAAAGAAGTGGAAGGAGTTAAGGCCTTCTTTGTCAACGATATCTCCGATGCCAGGAATGAAATAAGCGACCTGCAACAGCTGGATACCAACATGGATGGAGTCATTAGTGAAGCAGAACTGGCAGACCTACGTAACATGGACACCAACATAGGCACGGGTAGTAAAATCATGGAATTACTATCCACCCATCCCAACATGGTGAAAAGGATTAAACGCTTAGCTGAGCTAAGTGATACCTGATCACCCACTCTTTTTTTATTTAATTAACCCTTTTTATCTAATTAAACCCATTTTTATTTTAATTAAAATTTAACCTGCAACGGAATTGTCGTTTAAAAAAAACCATTAATTCTAGTATTCAGATACTTAATTCTTATCAAATAATCCTAGTTTTAAAGATTCGTTTTAAAGATTCACAGAATTTTAAAAATGAAAAAAAGATTTAAAAATAAAAAAGAATGATTAATTCACCTAATAAACCTTGACTACTCCTATCACATTGGTTTTGGGAACCCATGTGTTCAATGGTGTTTTTTGAACGGTTACTACCTGAGTTACTCCATTAACAACACGAGTCTGGCTGCTGACCTCCACTTGATGGTTGTCACTGGTAAGGTAAACCTGGCTTCCATTAATCTGGGATACCCTTTTTACTATAAGGTTGTAATCTGGATGATGGGCCACCACTATATCCCCCACCTTGAAATCACTGGTTTTAAGCACAACAATATCCTGCCCATCCTGCAGGGTGGGTACCATAGATGTCCCCCTGACTGTAGCGGGCATTGGGAGCTGATTTTCCCCAAACTGGGAATTTACTGTCACTTTTACAGTGAAGTTATATTTACTGGCAATACTCTGCATATCAGTCTGGATAGAACCTAAACTACTGTCCGCATCCTCTACATCTGCCAAAGCCTTTGTCTTCATCTCCTCAAGCATGGCTTTAGGAACCGGAAACCAGGATGATGGTTGAATAGATACCTCAGTACCATTGGTGTTAATTGTAATACCAGTGCTGTTATGATTTGTCAACAGGAAAAATGCAGAACCTGCTACTGCCAAAAGCACCAGTAATCCAATGATAATTCCAATTCTCTGTTTCACTTACTCGCCATCCCTCAGTTTATCAATAATTGCCTGGGTATCTTTAACATCCAGCTGTCCGGGTGCAGATTCACCGCCTAACGACGCATAAGTAATGGGAGATCCTAAAAGGGGTGCTACCACCCGGGTGTATCGTCCCAGTTCTCCCATTGCTATTCCAATGGTGTTATCGGTCTGGTTGATTACTTGCAGCACGTTAAGAGTATCCTGCATATTCTGGGGCATGACTGCAAACTTGGCTATGGTTCCCAGTTCTTTCTGTCTTTGAACTATATCCAAAAGTTCCTTTAGATAAGGGGTTTTTTGGAAATCATGGTAGGATATTATGGTTGATTTGGCTGCTCGAATAACTTGAGAACGGTATTGTTCCTCTGTTTGAAGCTCTATATCAATATAATCCGCGTAATCTGCAGTTTCCACTAATATTTCCGTTCTAAGAGCTTCAGATCCCATGAAGTACCCTCCTTCTTCCCTCATTCGATTAGTGGCAATGATTGGATAGTTTATTTCCTCCATTAGGTGGATGATACTTTGAGGATCAGTATCCAGAAGGGCATCTATTCGAAGCTCCACCAGGTCGGCTCCCGCATTTATAGCTTCACTGGCAACTTTTAAAACAGTTCTTCTGTCTTTTTGGAGTATTGGAACACAGATTAAGGTTTTTAAAATCATGGGTATTCACATCCGGAAGAGATAATTAATGTTAAATAGGTATTAATGCTTATGAATCCAATTTTACTGAAATGGGATTAAAATATTCAGGGACATGTTGTATATTTATTTGTCCATCCTATTAAAAAATATTTGTGAATCAGTGGATGTTTAAACCATTGCTTTGTATAAAACTTTTTGAATATTTAATAATAATTATAAAATTGTTAAAAAAAAATCTATGAGAACTATGAAAAATGTATAAGAAATGTATAAGAACAAGTTTTAACCATATTATTTTCACTAAAATTTAATCCATGGATTTTTATCCATGTATCAGAACCATATATTCTACAATTCAGGTGATGATTTGAAAATTACCGCTATCGGTGCAGATATTTCAGGAAACGATGTTTCCTGCAGTAAAACTCTAATTAAAAACATAGAAAATAGCATTCCAAGTTTAATAGGTAAGGGGGCATACAAAGCTGCTCTTACTAATATCACTGGTGATGACGTGGTCATCAGCGCTTTTGTGGAAGATGACCGATTGGAAGAAGTTAACCAGGGTATTGTGGATATTCTCAAGAGGAACGCCGAAGATCTGGGAGATATCAATGGAATATCAAACACCCCGGAAGGAGCAGGGGAAGGAGTATCCTATGCAGAGGCAAAAATAAGGCAGGATCGATATCCAGATGCCATTATCATGGCCTTTGACACCTACGGTGGTGAGGAATTCGTGCATAAAGTTGCAGATTCTGTGATGAAAGCAGCCAAAGGCATGGATCAGGTGACTGATATTGGGGGGAGCAGTTTAAACCACGGCCAGGAAATACCGGGTGTGGGATATGTTTCTGATGAAACAGACGACCCTGTGGTGGTAGCGACAATAGAAGACATTGAAAGCGTTGGAATAGTAGCAGGAGCTATGATGGGAGCTGCACTGGGCAACAAAAACGTTTACCTAGTTAAACGTGGGGCCCCATCCTATGTTATACCCGGGAGTGTAATCATATCCATCACTGCCTATATGAACGGGAATGTTATGGACCTGGCAGTACCCCTTTCCAGTAAGATGATGATTTTGAGGGTTTAATCAGTTTCATTGATTTGAAATAATAATGAATTGATAATAATAAGGAAAATAAATTTAAAAAAATAATATATTGTCTTTTAATAATTCAAAGGAAGTGATACAGTGATATTTCTTGACGAAACCACTCGATGTGTTGTTCAGGGCATTACCGGTAAACAGGGCTCTTTCCACACCAAAAGTATGGTGGAGTATGATACCAACATAGTGGCTGGCACATCACCCGGTAAAGGAGGTCAGGAATTTGAGGGAATTCCTGTCTATAATTCCATTGCAGAAATTAAAGAGGAAATGGATGTTAACGCATCCATAATATTCATACCAGCTCCATTCGCCAAGGACGCTGCTTTTGAAGCCATATCCCAAGTGGAACTGGCAGTGATTATCACTGAACACATCCCAGTGCATGACGCTATGGAAATAGCTCAGTACGCACGTAATAATGATTGTAAAGTTATTGGACCCAATACTCCAGGTATTATAACACCCGGAGTTGGTAAACTCGGAATCATGCCCACCCACATCTTCAATCAGGGAGATATTGGAATTGTATCCCGTAGCGGAACCTTAACCTATGAGGTGGCCAGCCAGATCACCCAGGCTGGCCTGGGCCAGAGCACCTGTCTGGGTATTGGTGGCGACCCTGTGGTAGGGATGGACTTTGCAGATGTGCTGCAGAAGTTTGAAGAGGACCCTGGAACCAGGGCCATGGCCATGATCGGGGAGATTGGAGGTAATGCCGAGGAAAAAGCAGCAGAATATATAGCGGATAATATCACCAAACCAGTGGTGGCCTACATTGCCGGTAGAACCGCACCTGCCGGGAAGAGAATGGGACATGCAGGGGCCATAATTGAGGGAGACAGTGGTACTGCTGAAAGTAAGATCAAGGCCCTTAAAGCTGCCGGTGTGGAAGTAGCAGACCAACCATCTCAAATTGCTGATATGATGAAAGAGATAATTTAAAATAACTTTAACATATTCCAAAGAATAATTCTAGATTCCTTAATAGAAAGATAACTTTCAAAAATAATCCTGAACCGGGTTATTCATTAGTTTTTACCCAAAAAAATATCCATAACATTGAGCTTAATTTCTAATTGTAAAAGGAAATCTTATTATTACTATGAATTAACTTAAAAAAATCCAATTACACATGAAGATATTTACCTGAAATCACCGGAAATTTTATCAAATTATCAGGTTTATCAAATTATTCAAAGACAGGGAAAACATTGCAAGATGGTTTTTATGGCAAACAAAGAAGAAATTATTGAAAAACTGGTTAAGGGAGAATTGAAACTCCATCAGATTGATAGCTACACTGATAATACCCAGGAGGCAGTTGATGTGAGGAGAGAGTTTGCTGAACACGTCTCCGGCACTAATTTAACTCACATATCTCAATACTCCCTGGATCTGGCTGAGGCCATGAAAAGGAACATTGAAAACCCCATAGGAACTGTACAAATTCCAGTAGGACTGGTTGGACCACTCAATATCAATGGAGAACATGCCCAGGGAGAATACTACGTGCCACTGGCCACATCTGAAGGGGCACTGCTTGCCTCAGTTAACAGGGGATGCTCTGTTACCAAAGCAGTGGGTGGTGCCACTGTACGCATAATCGACGATAAAATGACCAGGGCCCCAGTTATACAAACAGATTCGGTCTCTGAAGCCATTAAAATAAAAGAATGGATTGAAAGACATTTTATAGAGCTTAAAGAAGCCTCAGAAAGTACTACACGCCACGGACGTCTGGTTAAAATCGATCCCATAATAGTAGTGGGCCGTTACGTTTATCCACGCTTCACTTACACCACCGGTGACAGTATGGGTATGAATATGGTTACCATAGCCACTGATAAAGCCATGGAAATTTTAACCAGGGAAACCGGAGCTCAGGTACTGGCTCTAAGTGGTAATCTCTGTGTGGATAAAAAACCATCAGCCCTGAACCTCATAGAAGGACGGGGAAAAACAGTAACTGCAGATATTACCATCCCCAGGGATATTGTGGAAACAAAGCTTAAAACCACACCTGAATCTATTATGGAAGTGAATATGGCTAAAAACCTAATTGGTTCTGCTATAGCTGGAAGTATGGGTTTCAATGCCCAGTACGCCAACATGATCGCTGCCCTATTCCTGGCCACCGGACAGGACGCAGCCCACATAGTGGAAGGAAGCCTGGGAATAACCACAGCAGAGGTTAAAAATGGTGATTTACACTTTTCAGTGACCCTCCCTGATCTTCCCCTGGCCACAATTGGAGGAGGAACTCGTTTAGAGACTGCCCAGAATTGCTTGGAAATCATGGGCGTGGCTGGATCAGGTAAAGTTAATAAATTTGCAGAAATCGTAGCAGGAACCGTACTGGCAGGTGAGCTGTCACTCATGGGTGCACTGGCCGCTGGACACCTGGCACGGGCACATAAGGATCTGGGAAGGGGATAAAAGAAATTAACAATTCCAATATTTTCCCCAATAATATTAATGGAAAAAACAAAAAAATCTTAATTAGTATCTTAGATAGACCTAATATTTGAATAAAGGATTAATATATTAAAATAGAGATAAATAAATGAAATAATATATAAACAAATTAGATTAACTAATTTTTCAGATCGGAGATAATGACATTATGAACATCCGCGAATTCATAAGCGAATACTTTAAAATGAGCCGTTACGTGGCTCTGGGAACTATGGACGGAATACTGGCTGTTATGGGAGTGACACTGGCTGCCAGTGGTGTGTCGTCCGCCAGCGGGATAGAACTTTCCAACTTCGCCGTTGGCCTAACTGGACTTTCAACTGGTGTGGCTCTGGCCATGTCAAATTCATATGGATCTTTCATTGGTGAAAGGGCTGAAGAGGTTCGTAATATACGTGACCTGGAACATCAGATGATGCTGGAAGAGGGTAAGTTGGATGACACCCATATTCACCAGCAGGCCAAAAGACGTATTTACATGAGCATGTTCACCCATGGATTCAGTAGCTTCATCGGATCATTCGTACCAGTCCTGCCATTCCTGCTCATTTCCACCCGGACAAATGCCATAATATGCACACTGGCACTTTGTTTCACTGCACTGATGATACTGGGTGTGTATCTGGGGAAAGTATCCCGTGAAAGTTTACTTAAAACCAGCCTTGAAATCGTGCTCATTGGAATTTTAATCAGTGTGGTTTGTTACCTCATTGGAGGAGGGCATGGTTAAAACCATAATCCATCCCCCAAATTCATGATATAATGATTTTAATTTGAGTTTCATTAAAAAACCAGATATTATAAACCCATATTATTTTAATTTTTAAAAAAACATTATTTTTTTGTTTTATCTTTTCAATTTAAAAGAAATCATACTGTTTTATATCCTACTTATTTTAAAAATGAAATACAGAATTCTGCTTATTTTAAAAATAATACAGAAAAATATAGTGATTATTATTATGGGCAATGATAATATGGCAGAACATAAGTATGTGGTAGATCTTAAAGAAAAAGAATTGCCGCTTGAAAAAATTGGGGGCAAAGCCCTTAATCTGGGCAAAATGTCATCTGCAGGTTTTAATATTCCTCCAGCATTTATTGTTTCCGTTGATGCATATGATTTTTTTATTAAAAAAGGATTAGAAGATAAAATATCTAAAATACTTGATTCTATTGATTTTGAGAACGAAAATTCCATCTCCCAGGGATGTTCTTCCATTCGAAATATAATAAAAAGAGAAAAGTTACCACAAAATCTGTTTTTAGAAATCAACGATAAAATAAGTTCTCTTCCTGAGGGATATTATGCAGTGAGATCATCGGCAGTAGCTGAAGATCTTGAAGATGCCAGTTTTGCAGGGCAGCTGGATAGTTTTTTGAATATAAAAAAGGAAGATATTTTAGAAAAAATCATTGAGTGTTGGGCGTCTTACTGGAATGATCGGGCAGTGAAATACAGGCATGATTCGTCCATTGGACATTTAGACACAGACCTAACAGCTGCAGGAATAGCAGTACTGGTACAGAAAATGGTCAATGCTGATATCAGTGGAGTGACCTTCACTGTTAATCCAGTTAATGGAACTAATGAGATTGTTATTGAGTCCAGTTGGGGTCTTGGTGAAGCCATTGCCTCGGGAATAGTCACACCCGATATTTTTGTTCTTAAAAGAGATGGAAATATAGTCCAAAAAAATATTAAAAACAAAAAGAAAGGATATTTCCTAAAAAACGGTGCAAATACTTTAATCACTATAAATGAAGAAAAAAGAGAAACCCCCAGTCTGAATGATGAAATACTAAAAAAGTTACTTGTGACTGGAATAGAACTTGAAGAATTTTTTGGAGTTGCTCAGGATATTGAATGGGCTCTAGAATGTGAAAATCAGGGTTTAGATAATGATGAGGATTTAAACAAGAATGAAACAAACAGCCCTAAGATTTTTATTCTCCAATCACGAGCAGTAACCACCTTAACCGAGGCTTCAGAGAAAGATGATGTTTTATGGACCCGTGCTTATGGTGATGAGTACTGGGCTGATGCAACATCACCCCTGTTTTATGATGTTATGGGTAAAATGCTCACTGATTATGTGAACCATGAAGGTGCCCGAATAATGGGATATAAAGAAATAACAGACACTAAACTATTAAAACTCCATAAATCAAGGGTTTATTTCAATAGCTGGGTTTTAGAGAAAGCTTTTTCATATTATCCGAAATTTGCAAGGTCCAAAGAGTTATTAAATTACTATCCCTTGGAAGATCAGAAGAGAATATCAGAGTATCCTTCCATATTGCATAAAGCATTAATTTCACAGGTTTTAGTAGCTATTCGAGACCCAGATGGGATGATGCACAAGACAGACAAAGCATACCGCAAATGGGCCCAGGGATTCATGGAAAAATGTGAATACTTCGATGAAACTGATCTGGATAATTTAAATGATGCAGAACTCCTATCGCTTTATAATGATATTGAAAACTCCGGAATTAAGCATTATCAACTGATACGATACGGTATGGTTTCTCATTCAATAGCCACTAACCTCATGATTAAAAACTGGCTGGTGAAATGGCTGGATGACGTGGATGGCTCTCTTTATGCTGGTTTAATTTCAGGTTTGGATGACAATAAAACTGTGGAAATGAATATCAGATTTTCTGATTTAGCCAAGATTTTAAGAGAAAATACTGATTTATCAGAAAAAATAAATTCAATTGATAATTTGAGTTCTTTAAACGAATCAGAGATTAATAAGTTAATTTCCACTAATTCAGATTTTAAAAAAGAGTTTGATTTGTTTATTGCGGATTATGGTCACCGGTCCAATACTCGTGAAATATTATATCCTCGCTGGAAGGAAGATAAATCATACGTGTTAGAGGTTATTAAAATACTGTCCTCTTCAGATTTAGATTTAAGAAAAAAAGAGTTGGAAAGTCGTGAAAATAGATTTAAAACAGAAAAAGAAGTTTTGCGTAGAATAAAAGAACAAAAAAGCGGATTTTTCAAAGCAAAACTATTTGGAATAGTACTTAATTTAGCCCAAACCTATTTAACATTCCGGGAAAACCAGAGATTTTACTTAGATCACCTGCTTTTCCGTCAAAGATTGATGCTACTGGATATGGGAAGAAGATTATTTGAAAGACAAACTATTGATGAAGTAGATGATGTTTTCTTCCTTTATGAATCAGAATTATTCATGTTTTTCGATACAAACCATTTATCGAATGAAACCCATTTAAAGGCAGAATTAAATGAAACCGCTGCTTCTGAATTACGGGATAAAATTCTAAAAAGAAAAAAAGAATTTTATAGATATAAATCATCACTTCCCCCAAAATTCATAAAAAACGGGATTGAATTCGATGATACTGTTACTGAATATGGTCAAAATGCAATTTATGGGGCAGCAGCAAGCCCCGGAACCTTTAATGGCGTGGCCAGAGTTGTTGAATCTATAGAAGAATTATCAAAACTGGAAGATAATGAAATTCTAATTACCAGTAACACCGATCCTGCCTGGACAGCCGTATTTTCAAAAGTTGGCGGCCTTATTACAGAAACAGGGGGAATATTATCCCATGGTGCTGTGATTTCTCGTGAATACAGAATACCTGCCGTAACTGCAGTTAAAGGAGCTACCACCATATTTAAGACAGGCGAAGAATTAGTGATAGATGGTAATGAGGGAGTTGTGTATAAAAAAGAGGATAAGGGTACCTAAAACTTTTAATACTTTTAAAAAATTAATTTAAGAGGGTGATTAGATGGAGCTTGATTTAGAAACTCTGAAAAAACATGA
Organism: Methanobacterium sp. Maddingley MBC34; assembly: GCA_000309865.1. Classification (NCBI taxonomy): domain Archaea; kingdom Methanobacteriati; phylum Methanobacteriota; class Methanobacteria; order Methanobacteriales; family Methanobacteriaceae; genus Methanobacterium; species Methanobacterium sp. Maddingley MBC34. The sequence goes on from AMGN01000007.1 coordinate 51,569, forward strand.
AGAATGGAATGAAAGCTATTATTTTAATTTTCATGATAAAAAAAATGATTTAACTGCCTTTATGCGCATAGGAAACAAGGTCAATAAAAATGAAAAATCAATGTTCTTCTTTATAATGAATCCCAAGCTGGTAGCCGGGATTAAATTAGAAACTCCATGCAACGAAAACCCCTTGAATATTGCTGGTTTAGATTACCAGGAGATTGAAAAAGATAAATGGAGACTTAAATATGATGGATCAATCTTTGATCCATTATCTAAAGTCCCTAAAGAGTTTAAAGTTAAAATGGATGTAACTTGGGAAGCTTTAAACCCAATTATGGATTATGTTAATTGTGTTGATGAAAAACAAACTGAAATGTCATCTAATGTCGCATCTGAACATTATGAACAGTTTGGAAAAGCTCTGGGTAAGATTGAAATTGATGACGATGTATTTGAAATCGATGCTTTGGGTGAGAGAGATTTGAGCCGTGGTGTGAGGGAGTGGGGATCTCCTAAGATGTGGATGTGGATTAACTCTGAGTTTTCACGTGATGAAGCATTTAATATAACCAAACTTTCCGTGGATGAGGGGGATATAGATGCGGGGTATTTCTATACTGGTTCGGTTAATGAACCACTCATAAAATCTGATATCGATGTGGAATTTAACAATGGAATTCCTTCCACGTTTTCAATGGCCCTATTTGACAAAAAAGGCTCCAAATATACAGTTAAGGGTGAAGTTATCAGATTTGGAATGATTCCAGTTGATGGTGGGATGATTCTTATTGAAACTCTTTCCAAATATGATTGGGATGGTAAAGAAGGATATGGTGTGGCGGAGTTTTTAGTTCCTAAACCATAAACCAAAGAATTCATTTAATTCCATTCAATTCTTTCAATTTTTAATTCAAAACTTTATCTTTTTTAGTTTAAAACTTCTCTTTGATCTAAACTTCTTTTCAAGCTCGAATTAAAATAAATGAATCAAAAATCCATTTCACTATAAATCCAATCTACTAAAAATATAATTATACTAGAAATACAATCTACTAAAAATCATATCTCTAGAAATCCATCTCCACATTGTAAAGCTTCTCCACCCGTTCCACATGGATCTGGTAGGCATCTTCCTCAGTTATGAGACCAGAATTTATTAACTTCCGCGTTCTGCGGGGAACTGTCCTGGGCCCCATGACCGCTCCAGGCCGGGTACGGTCGTCAAGGTAATCAGTTTCCATGAGGAAATTCTTACCCTTCTTTAGAGCCTCTCTCATCACATCTCCACTAGCAATGAGAGATGGGGTGAGTCCATGGTTTTCCTCCGGTAGAACCAATGGCCCTGAGAAATGTTTTATAACCTTATTTTTCTTCAGACCAGCTTTACTGGCCATTCTCGCAAATTCCCTGAACTGTTCTTCTGTAGAAGTTTCAGTGTGCAGCTGCACCGGGCAGTCCGCTTCCCGGGCCAGTTCCATGGCATAAACCATAAGGCGGTTGTGTACTTCCATCTCCTCTGGAGTGACAGGATAATGTGGCCTGCCTATTTCACCAATTCCCACTGCTTTTTTTTCCATTACCATTTGCTGGGCTGTTTCCAGGGCACCCTTCATGAGTTCCTCGGCCTGGGACAGTTCCATCCCGGCTTCCACACGGCGGCTGAGCTCAGCAGGATGGGCCCCCACCACTGCAAAGGCCTTAACCTCAGTTTCCCGGTTAATTTCATCCACGTATCCCACCACCAGTTCCATTGCTTCTTTAAAATCACACTGGGGACTCACTGTCCAGGTGGGTTTGTTGGGAATGATCATGGCAGTTCCCCCAGACCGGTGAAACTTCAGGGCAACTTCAAGTGGCCCCTCACCGTTTATGGGGTCTACATGAATGTGATTATCTGTGGATGGTATGTTGTCCATATGAATTTCCTCCAATAGAATCAATTGATGAATATTAATATTTTTGAGATTTATTAGATTATGATACTCAGTAACCAAGTTCCCTCATCAGCGCTGCTTCAAACACTTCAACCGGTGGAGTTATGCCGATCCAGATGCGAAAGGCCTCCAATCCCTGGTAAATTAACATTTTAGTGCCCGGAACAATCTGGGCACCAGCTTTACCTGCTTCACGGAGGATTCCTGTTTCGAGGGGGTTGTAAACAATGTCGTTAACCACCAGATCAGAATGCATCATATCACTGGTCACCACTGGCTCATCATCCTGGTGGGGGTGCATTCCCACGGGTGTGGTGTTAATGAGCACATCTGCATCCTTAAGTTCCAGTTTAAGTTCATCTTCCAGTCCCAAACAACCTAATGAAGTGTTGAATGTTTCTTTCAGATCATTTTTTAAGTTACAGGCTTTTTCAAGGGTGCGGTTTGCTATTAAAACTTCCCCCACTCCACTCAGGAGTAACTGGAAGGATATTGCCCTCGCTGCACCACCTGCACCAATTATGATTATTTTTTTACCCTTAACTGGTGTTGCTTCTTCAATAGCCTTCACTGCACCAAAACCATCAGTATTGTAACCAATAGCATTATTTTCTGTGAACTTCACTGTGTTCACTGCACCTATCAGTTCTGCTGCCTCATCCAGTTCATCCAGGTAGTTAATAACTTCTATTTTATGAGGTATGGTCAGATTAAGACCTTTAATTCCCATGTTCCGGGCTCCAAGAATAGCAGGGGCCAGGTTTCCACGCTTGACATGAAAAGGAACGTAAACATAGTCCAGTTTAAGTTGATGGAAGGCTGCGTTGTGCATGGGAGGGGATAAGCTGTGTTCTACAGGATCTCCCATTATACCCATCAGGCCAGTTTTTCCGGTTATCAATTTATATCACCATGTAGTAATTTAGGGAACATTTTATATTAATCCCTTAGAATAAATTATGTTAATAGTTTAAGTTAAAAAAAGTTAAAAGATGGGATGAATCTATCCATCCAGAATACCATGAATGATTATAAAATGATGTTCCTGTGGGGGTTTAAATAAATGATCGCCAAACAACGGTTTGTTTTAGATACAACTGCCTTTACTGATAATCAGTTAAGGGATGATTATGGAGATGGAGAACTGGACAAGACTGTGGAGGTCCTCCTGGATCTCATAGCACGTTCCAGGATAAAGCTCAATATGAGCTGCCACATGCCCCCGGTTACCTATAAGGAATTCACTGATTACATAACCCGCTATGACTGTCCCCAAAGCATCATGATTAAGGCTGAGACATGGATTGTTAAAAAAACTCCCAACCGCTACGACACCAAGATACCCTCGGAGATATTCTTTGAATATGTGCAGGACATGCGTGAAAGGATGAACAAAGGTATGCGCATCTCGGAAAGTGCAGTGTGGGAGGCAGCAGTGGAATCCATGGTTATGATGTCCCGTGGAGAGAAAAAGACCCAGATCGAGATGGAAGTCATTGGAAAGGCCATTAAAGACTTCAGAAAACGTTATAGGGCAGCACTCAGAAAAGGAACCCTTGACAGCGCCCCTGACTTGGACGTGCTCCTCTTAGCCAAGGAGTTGGGAGCAGGAGTAGTGGCTGCAGATGAGGGTATCAAAATCTGGGCAGAAAGACTCGGACTCCGCTTTTTAAGCGCCAAATCATTCCCAAAAATGCTCAAAGAGTACCTTAAATACTACGAGTGAATAATTAGTTAGCCCTGTTTATTTCATTGAAAAAATAACTGAATATCATGAAACTGTTATTCCAATTGAAAAAGTAACTTATACCCCATAAAAACTGTTATTCCAATTGATAAAAATTATCTGTTTCCTATGAAACTATTATTTCGTTGTAACAATGTTCTATCTCATGAAAACCAGTTTTTACCACGGATTAATCAATTTAGCTCAGTGTTTAAGATCTTCAATGAAATAAATCCGTTTCATATTTTTTCTTTAGATTTGATTCACAGTCCATGATTCACTCATCCCATAATACTATCTATAATGAAAATCCAATACAAGACTTTAGAATAAAAAAATCATTTACTCTATATCAATGACTCACGTTTAAATGTAGGAGAATTAGGAATGGAACTGCAAAAACCAAGAGGAACTCGTGATTTCCTCTTTAAGGAGATGAAAGAAAGAAAAATCGTTGAAAACACCATGAGAAAAGTGTTTGAAACCTACGGTTACCAGGAGATTAAAACTCCCATCTTCGAGGATCTTTCCCTTTTCACCCTCAAATCAGGTGAAGGAATAATAGAAGAAATATACAACTTCCAGGACAAAGGTGGAAGGAATCTGGCACTTAGACCAGAATTAACAGCACCAGTAGCCAGAATATACTTGAATAAACTACAAAAAGCTGCTAAACCTCTTAAAATGTACTATTTTGGGAGTTGCTTCCGTTATGAAAGGCCACAAGCGGGACGTTTCCGTCAATTCTGGCAGCTGGGATGTGAACTCATCGGAGGAAAATCTCCGGACTCTGAAGCTGAGATCATTGCCATGGCAGCCCACTGCCTGGAAGAACTGAACCTGGAAGATTACCAGATACACCTGGGCAATCTTGGAATTTTAAGGGGAATTCTCAGTCAGAACAGTGTTTCAGCCGACCAGCAGGATCAGATCATGGCCCTTATAGATAAGGGAGATGTTAAAGAACTGGAAAAGTTACTGAGAGATCTTAAACTACCTGAAAACTCAAAGAACATCCTCCTGGAATTAGTTGGTATGCAGGGACATCAAGATATAATTGATACAGTGAAAAACATAATAAATGATTACCCTGATGCCTTAAAATCACTGAAAGAACTTGAAACACTACTGGAAATGTTAGAAGCCTTTGGTTTTACTGATTATACCGTGAATCTGGGTATTGCCCGTGGACTGGATTACTACACCGGAACTGTTTTTGAGATCTATGTGGAAGGCCTGGGAGCTCAGAAACAAATAAGTGGTGGGGGAACCTATAATTTAATAGAGATTTTCGGTGGCGAGAAGGTTGAATCCACTGGATTCGCCTTTGGCTTCGACCGAGTTATGGAAGCACTTAAAATACAGGAAAATGGCACTCAAGTCGAAAGACGGGTGGATGTTTTCATAACCCCCATATCTTCAGAAATGAAACTCAAAGCCTTTGAAATAGCTCAGAACTTAAGAAAGTCAGGTATTTCAACTGATGTGGAATTGGCTGGACGGAAACTTAAGAAAACCCTATCATTTGCCAGTAATTCCGGAGCGAAGTTTGTGGTTCTGGTAGGTGCCCGTGAACTGGAAGAAAATAAAGTCACCATTAAAGACATGGAATCCGGAGATCAAGAGCAAATACCTCTTGAAATGGTTAAAGATATTTTATTAGACCGGATTAATAAGGAATGATGAAAATGGATGTACCAGAGCTTAACTACCGTCATGTGGTTAATGGAGAAAAACTGGTTATAGCCATAGCCCAGGACCATGAAAATGGTGAGGTGCTCATGGTTGCCTACATGAATCGTGATGCTTTCAATAAGACAATTGAAACCGGTAAAGCCCACTACTGGAGCACCAGCCGTAAGCAGTTATGGTTCAAGGGGGAAAGCTCAGGTCATGTGCAGGAAGTAAAAGAAATCTTCACTGACTGTGACCAGGATGCAGTACTCCTCAAGGTGAAACAACTGGGTGCAGCATGCCATGAGGGTTATTATTCATGTTTCTTCAGAGAAATTGTAGATAATGGGCGGAAACTCGAAATTGTTAAAGAAAGAGTTTTTGCACCTGAAAAAGTTTATGGAGATAAATAGGATGAGAATTGTTCCAGATACAAGTGTTATAGTTGATGGTAGGATCACCCGCATAGTCCAAGAAAAAGATTATCAGGGCTGTGAGGTGATAGTACCCGAAGCAGTTGTATCTGAATTAGAAAACCAGGCCAATAAAGGGAGAGATAGTGGATATAATGGTTTGGAAGAGCTTAAAAATTTGCAGAAACTGCACAGTCATGGTACCATACACCTGAGTTATGTGGGGCGCAGACCCACCCTGGAAGAGATATCCCTGGCCAGGGGAGGAGAAATCGATGCCATGATCAGAGCAACAGCAGGAGATAATAAAGCAACCCTCATAACCAGTGATAAGGTTCAAAAGGAAGTGGCTGAAGCTCAGGGCCTCAATGCAGTGTACCTTAAACCAGAGATGCTGGAGTATGGTGACATCGAAGTAACCAAATATTTCGATAAAAATACCATGTCCGTCCATTTAAAAGAGAACGTAGTCCCCATGGCCAAAAAGGGGAAACCAGGCAATACCAAACTGGTTCGCATCAGATCCAAACCCCTCACCAGAGGACATATTGAATACATGGCCCGTGAAATAGTGGAACGGGCTAAAAGTGATTTTAAAAGTTTTATTGAAATTGAAAGGGAAGGAGCCACAGTGGTGCAGTTCAGGGAGTACCGTATCTCCATTGCCAGACCCCCATTTTCTGATGGTATTGAAATCACCATTGTAAGACCAGTGGCCAAGGTATCCATAGACAGCTACCGCCTACCTGATCAATTAATTGACAGATTAACTAACAGTGCCAAAGGAATACTCATTGCAGGCCCCCCTGGAGCGGGTAAAACCACCTTTGCCCAAGCAGTAGCCGAGTTCTATCAAAAGTTAGGGACCATTGTCAAAACCATGGAATCACCACGGGACCTGCAGGTGGGAGATGAAATCACCCAGTACGCACCTCTGGAAAAGGATATGGGGAAAACCGCCGACATATTACTTTTGGTAAGACCAGATTACACCATATACGATGAACTGCGTAAAACCAATGATTTCCGTATCTTTGCAGATATGCGTCTGGCTGGTGTGGGTATGATCGGAGTGGTCCACGCCACACGACCTATTGATGCCATTCAGAGGATCATTGGACGGGTTGAACTGGGTATGATTCCATCCATTGTGGACACCACCATCTACATTGACGAAGGAAAAGTAGCCGCTATTTACGACGTTAAACTAATGGTTAAAGTTCCCAGTGGAATGGTAGAAGCGGATCTTTCCAGACCAGTCATTGAAATCCGGGACTTTGAAACCGGAGACCTGGTTCACGAGATCTACACCTACGGAGAACAGACCATTGTCATGGATGTGGGCCAGACAAAAATGGAAAAAACCCCCATCCAGAAAATGGCGGAAAGGGAAATCATCAAGGAAGTCAAGAAAAGGGTTCCCGGCAGGGTGGAAGTGGAAATGAAATCCGACCGCAGAGCCGCAGTATGGGTTGATGAAGATTCCATTCCTAAACTCATAGGAAGAAAAGGAAAAAATATTGACGAATTAGAACATAAGGTCGGTATAAGTATTGGTGTGGAACCTCTGCAAGCAAAAACAAACACACACAAACACACAAACACACAAACAAAAACTAGCACACAAACAAAAACCCTGCAAAAAAGAGAACACATCCCGGAACTGTTATCATCAGAATATGTCCCAGTTAAAGTGGAAATGTCTGGTAACTATGTGGTTTTGAATTTTGGTAGAGATGTGGTGGGTACTCCCTTCGATATTCTGGTGGATAATGATTACCTTTTCACCGCTACTGTGGGTAAAAAAGGCACTATTAAAATAAAAAGTGATATTGAACTGGCTGAGATAATTCTTAACGCCAGAAAGAGTAATCTCTCTATTCAAGCCAGGATCAGAAGAGAATAATCTATGATTTCATTATTTATTCTTTTTTACACAGATGAGATTTTCAAATTAGGTTAAGAATATATTTGTGAAGAGGCATGAACTATGAAAATTGGTGTTTCAACCCTGGCCCTGTATCCCCAACCATTGGAAGGAGTGCTGGAGTGTCTGGAAGAAAGGAATATTGAATACTGTGAAATAATCAACGAATATCCCTACCATGAAATCGAAGATGATTTATTAGATTCACATCAAATTAAGCTGACTGTGCATTCACCCCTCTCTGATATAAACCTGGCATCACATAACCAGTCCATTCGTGATTCATCAATTGAAGAGGTTAAAAAGTCCATGGACCGGGCTGTTGCGTGGAATACGGATTTAGTGGTGGTACATCCGGGTAGCATGCCCATCATGGGGAGAAAAATAGAAGAAAAAATATTGAAGTACAACCTGGAATCCTTAACCGAATGTTCTCGCTATGCAAGTGACCTTGGTCTTTACATGTGCGTGGAGAACATGCCAGTGATAGAAAGTCTGCTCTATCAGGATTTAAATGAATTAAATTCTCTTTTGGAAGAAATTGATGCATATATGACCCTGGATGTGGGGCATGCTCATAATTCTGGTTTTTCCTCATCCGATATGTTTGATTATCCTCTAATTAAACATGTTCATCTCAGTGACAATGACGGAACATTCGACCAGCACAATGCCCTGGGCACTGGAAGTATAGACTTTGATTTACTCTTTAAAAGTATTAAAGACTCCAGATATGATGGGGTTCTGGTGGTGGAAGTTAAAGATCCCCAGGATGTTGCCCGTAGTCTTGATTTCATTGAAAAAATGCTTTAAATCTACTCAAAATTTATTTTTAAACAAAGATTATTAAAAATTAATCATTAAATAAGGAATATTATTTTTAATGAAGTTTTATGAGTTTAAATGATTTTTAAGGATGAATAATAAAGAACTAAAATTTTATGAAAAAAATGAGATATTAAAAAAGTTTTTAAAAAAATGTGGTTGACTGGTTAATTTAGACCAGCCAGTGCTCATTCATTTTCTTTATATGTGCCTGTAGAACTGTATTGTTCACCAGCACGTTCTCAACACCTAACTTAACAGTTATAGTTGTTCCGGGATTGTTTTCCACGGGAACTAAAGATTTTGAAGTTAATTCTGATAATTCGACTGTTACATTAGAATTTGATGTTGAGTTGTTGGTTTCAGGTACTACGGTTTGTTCTGTTGACTGGGCAGTGACGTTTACTTTAGGTTCTGTTGTCTCTTTCTTTGCAGGAGTCAACTTGGCCCTTGCACCACCATCGTATTTATCGTATCCCGTACATCCATCATAATCTGCATCACATGCAGAACAGGTTATTTCACCTTCATAAGTTCCCTTGGGATTTACTTCAAGGCAACCGTAATGATGACACAGGGGACAGTAATTTTCCCAGTAATGATATCCAGATTCTCCGCCGTACATTCCTCCGGGTACAAAATACCCACCAATTGATGCAGCACTGCTCACGGGCAATGCTCCTAATAATAAAACGACAAATGCCGCTTTGTATAAATCTCGCTTAATATAATTCCTCCGTTGGTTCATTCCAGCAAAATCATGCCAATATCCTGGCATGCCACCATTAGTGGTACCATTAGGTTTACTGGTTTGCCACAATCGCCACTAAAGACTATTGGGTTCTTTGAACCACATGTAATACATTTAAACACCTCAAATTATGATTTTTAATTTTATTTTATTCTTAGAAATTGAGAACGAACTTGTTAACTAAATATTAACACATATCCATGATTATAAAGCATGTTGCCTCCCTAAAAGATATCTATAAAAGCGATATTCATAAAAAGAGATAGCTTACTAATCAAACATCAAAATTTCACAGAATAGAATTCTGTTATGTGATGAAAAGCTGTCTGAATGATACAATACAATTTCATTTGATTGATACAATTTCATTTAAATTATATTGACATGGAAACTCTGTTACTGGGCTTCCTTAATTATATTAAACAGATTAGTTTTCCCATTTCACAATTTAGATAGTCAGTTAATGTGCTCTGTCTACACATTTAGGTGAAAACTGCCATATATAGTTTTCGTTTTTGACAATTTTGATTGACATCGACAGTGCCCAACACAGTCACACCCACCCCAATAATTAAGGATACTTCAAAAGTTACTTCAAAAGTTGATCACATACTTAATTAAACATTTAAGTCTAATTTTTTATCACAGTATAATGTTATATCTAAGAGAAGAATGAAAAGATGATATTGATAAAATTTTAAGGGGATGTTTTTCTTTGAAAATTGGAATAATAGGTGGAACTGGAGATCAGGGACTTGGATTGGCACTTAGATTTGCAAAAAGAGGAGAACAAGTAATCATCGGCTCGAGGGATGTTAAAAAGGCCGAGAACGCTGTTAACCTCATTGAAAACATGTTAAAATCTGATGAATGTCCCAATGTGAGGGGGATGACCAATGAGGAAGCATGCAGGGAAGCAGATCTTGTGATTTTAACCGTTCCCCTTCAGGCACAGATGGTTACCCTTAAATCTATCAAAGACCATGTTGATGGTAAAATTTTAATTGATGCCACTGTCCCCATGGAAAGCTGCCTGGGTGGTAGTCCAGTAAGATATGTGAATATGTGGGATGGTTCTGCTGCTGAAAGAACTGCTAACTTCCTTAAAGATAAAAATGTGAGGGTGGTTTCAGCCTTTAACAATATCAGTGCCGCCAGTCTGACTAACATTGAAAACAATATCGATTGTGACTGCCTCATCTCTGGAGACGATACTGAAGCCAAGGAAGAAGCCATGAAACTGGCAGAGAAAATACCAGGAGTAAGGGCCATTGATTGCGGGCCTCTGGAAAATGCCAGGATAGTTGAAAAAATAACCCCACTACTCATAAACCTCAACATACGTAATAAAATAAAACTGGCCGGTATCAGGATAACTGGACTATAAATTGATTTTTGCCCATTAATTTAACATCAAAAAAAAAAAACGATTTAAATCAAAAAAAATGTGGAAATAACTGGAATTTTCCAAAAAAAGAAAAGGTTCATAGAATATGGAATATATAAAAAAAACCGCAGAAGGAATAGCCAAACACGCCCTGGAGGTTATAGGCCGCATTGATGAGGAACAGGTGGAACTGATGATCCAGTGTATCACTGATTCTAATTCCACATTCATTGTGGGAAGTGGACGGTCTGAACTGGTGGGTAAATCATTTGCAATGCGCCTGATGCACCTTGGATTTAAAGTATACGTGGTAGGCGATGTAACCACCCCGGCCCTCACTGAAAAAGACTGTCTCATTGCTATTTCAGGATCAGGGGAAACCAAGACCGTGACTCTTGCCGCTGAAACTGCCAGGGAAGTAGGAACCAAAGTGGTGGGAGTAACCACCGACCTTGAATCCACCCTCAGCAAAAATTCAGATGTGGTAGTTAACATTGATAGTAAGAGTAAAGTTCCCTGGAAGTACTACACATCACATGTTCTCAAGGGAAATTACGATGATCTTACTCCAATGGGAACTCTTTTCGAAGACAGCACCCATCTATTTCTGGATGGTCTTATAGCCGAGTTCATGGTACGTTTGGGTAAAAAAGAAAATGATCTACAAAAGTTACACGCCAGAGATTGAAAATAGTTAAGTTATCACTAAACTAAAATTTACATTAACCCCCTAAACAGATTTTATAAAATAATCCCAAGGTAATCCATGGGCATTTTTTAAATTTAAATCAAATTGTTAAATTTTTAACTACATCCAGTGTGTTAAAAGGTGAAATAATATGGATGCAGAGTTAATTGGAGAACTAGTAATTATCAAAGATAAAAAAGCAGTTGCCCTCAGTGAAAAAAGTCATTATGGTAAGTTCAACCAGGATGAACTGCAACTTTCATTAATGGAGGCATTTTACCTCCAGGAAAAGGGAAAAATAAAGATTCTTGATAAAAAAAACCAGGATAAAGTTATTTCCCTGGATGAAATGCATGAACTCATACAAGACAAAGACCTCATATACAGATACATGGTCTATAGAGACCTCAGAAATAGAGGATACATTGTTAAAACTGGTTTCAAATATGGTTCAGAGTTCAGATTATACGAAAGGGGTAAATCCCCTGGTGACGGTCATTCCGACTTTGTGGTGAAGGTGGTAACAGAAAACCAGAACATATCAGTACTTGATTTTTCCAGTTACGTTCGTGTGGCCCACGGAGTTAACAAAAAACTTTTACTAGCAGTGGTGGATGATGAACAGGACATCACCTACTACAATGTTGAGTGGACCCGACCATAATGACTACAAACATAAGGAAAGTTTATAAACTAACTTAAAACGATTAATAATCATTAAAGGTGATTTATTGATAGATCCATGGAGCTCAGCCATTGTAAACTATGAAAAACTCATAGAAGAATTTGGAATAAAACCATTTCACGACCTTTTAGGCGACATAGACGACCCACACATCCTCATGCGCAGGGGGGTTATATTCGGACATCGTGATTATGGTAGAATTGTTAAGGCCATCCGCGAAAAAAGTAACTTCGCAGTGGTCACCGGTATGATGCCCAGTGGCAAGATGCACATTGGCCATAAGATGATCGTGGACCAGCTCATCTGGTATCAGGAAAAGGGTGCCGAGATTTACATCCCCATTGCGGACATGGAATCATACTCCGCCAGAGGAATCGATTTTCCAGAGGCCAAAAGGATTGCCATTGCGGAATACGTCACGAACTACATCGCCCTGGGACTGGACCCAGATAATGAGAATTTACACATCTACCTGCAATCAGAGAATAAAATAGTGGGAGATTTAGCCTATAAACTGGCAAAAAGAGTTAACATGAATGAAATGAAGGCCATTTATGGTTTTTCAGGCTCCACTAATATAGGCCATATCTACGCACCAATGATACAGGTAGCAGACATACTGCACCCCCAACTGGAAGAATATGGAGGCCCCAAACCCACCGTGGTTCCAGTAGGGCCCGATCAGGACCCTCACATACGTCTCACCAGAGATATTGCCGAACGTTTCCAGTCACAGTTTAAATTCATAACTCCATCTTCTACTTACCACCGTTTCATCACCGGCTTAACCGGGGGTAAAATGTCCAGCAGCAAACCAAAAACTGCCATATTCTTGAGTGACAACCCAGAAGTGGCTGAAAAAAAATTAAAAACTGCTAAAACCGGTGGAAGGGAAAGTTTAGAGGAACAGAAGAAGATGGGTGGTGTCCCAGAGGATTGTGTGGTCTACGAGATGTTGCTTTACCATCTAGTCCAGTCAGACTCCCAGTTAAAAAAGATTCACCAGCAATGCAGAGAAGGTAGTATTATGTGTGGTGAGTGTAAGGCCCGGGCAGCAGAGCTAATGAAAGATTTCTTTAAAAGTCTGGAGAAGAAAAGAGAAAAAGCTAGGGATAAAGCCGAAACTATGCTAGAAACATAAGGTGACTTTAAGCAAAAGGTGAACTTAAAGGTCACATAGTAATTATGTTAAAAGTTAAGTTAAAGTCATATCATATTTAACTAATAAAAAGATACATAAAATAAAATCAGGAGTTATGTCATGGCCAAGGAAAAATATGAAGGTTTGATAAGTGGGTTATACAACCGTAATGAAACTTTTTTCATGTTATCTGCCATGATGTTCATAGCTTCCATCTTTATAGGATATGCATTTGCAGGAATGCTGGAACCCATCCTGGGAAAAATGTTAGGTGACTTTAAAAGGCGTCTGGTTCAGGGTGAATTACAGCTCACCACATTCTCCCTCTTTTTCAATAATATTAAAATCGCATTGATGATCTATGGTGGAGGGCTATCTTTAGGAGTTTTCACTGCGTTTTACCTGATTAGTAACGGAGTTTTCATTGGTTACACCGCGGCCCAGTTCCAGCTAGGTGACTTCATCATTTACACCTTACCCCACGGTGTTTTTGAACTTTTAGGAATAATAATTGCTGGTGCCGCAGGATTCAAACTGGCCAGTATTGTTTTGAACATTATAAAAGGCGTGTTAAAGCTGCAATCAGATTTTTCCATGTCAAATCAGTTGAAATATTTACTGGAAGCCAATTGGGACGATTTCAAGGACACTTTAGTTATGATGGCCATAGCCGTGGTTTTGATCATGATAGGTGCCATCATCGAAGCGAACTTCACCCTTAGCTGGGCAAGTTATATGAAAGGGGTTACGTGAATACACAGGAAATGTTCAACCAACCAGTTAAATAAAAACTTATTCATTTATTTTATTAAGACTAAACTCTGGGTTAAGACTAAACTCTGGGAATAATTTTTATAAGTATCCAGTGAATAGTTATTTTGAAGTATTCTGAATGAAAAATATATTTCAATGATTTAATTCAATAGTTTCATTTAGTAAATTAATTTAATGAAATTTTAGTTATTCAATTGAAATTCCATTAGTATTAGATATTTATTTAAAATTAAAGGTGATTATATGATGAAATGCATATCCTGTGGTGAAGAGTATTCTGACCAGGAAATAATATACACGTGCAAGAAGTGTGGTTCAATACTGGAAGTTATCTGTCAGCCAAACGTATCCAAGGATGTTTTCCACTGCCGTAAATCTACCATGTGGAAGTACAAAGAGTTCATGCCAGTTGATCCATCAGGCATAGTCAGCTTGGAGGAGGGTGGAACTCCCTTCTGTAAGTGTGATAAACTGGGTGAACAACTTGGAATAGAACTCTACGTGAAAGTAGAGGGTTCTAACCCCACCGGAAGTTTTAAAGACAGGGGAATGAGTGTGGGGATCACCAAAGCTATGGAGTTAGGTGTAGATACAGTGGGCTGTGCTTCCACCGGTAACACCTCCGCTTCTCTGGCTGCTTACGCTGCCAGGGCAGGTTTAAAGTGTGTGGTCCTCCTACCGGCAGGTAAGGTTGCCCTGGGTAAATTGGCCCAGGCCATGTTCCACGGAGCCCAGGTCTTATCGGTGCGGGGAAATTTTGACCAGGCACTTGAGGCCATCACCAGCCTGGCACTGCAGGGTCATCTTTACCTCTTAAACTCCATTAACCCCTACCGACTGGAGGGTCAAAAATCCATTGGATTTGAGATAGTGGATGACCTGGGTTGGAAATCCCCTGACCGGATTATATTACCCGTGGGAAATGCAGGTAACATCTCCGCTATTTGGAAAGGAATAACTGAATTCCACCGTGCTGGTTTTATCGATGACCTGCCCCGTATGACGGGTATTCAGGCAGAAGGAGCAGCCCCCATAGCTAAAGCAGTCTGGGAAGGTCATGATGATATTGTACCAGTGGAAAACCCAGAAACTATTGCTACCGCTATTCGCATAGGGGCCCCAGTCAGTTCGAAAAAAGCTATTCGGGCCATTTATGAATCTGATGGATTGGCAGAAACTGTTAGTGATGATGAGATACTTTCTGCTCAGAAACTCCTGGCCCGTACCGAAGGGATTGGAGTGGAACCTGCATCAGCAGCATCCATTGCAGGACTTATAAAACTGGTTAACAGTGGGAAAGTAGATAAGGGAGAACAAGTGGTGTGTGTGGTCACAGGACATGTTTTAAAAGACCCTAATGTGGCTATAAATGCATGTGAAGAACCTATTGAAATTGATGCCGATATAAATGCCATTTTAAATGTTATAAAAGGAGATTAGGGGATTTTATCCCACCTTTTTCAAGAGAAAATCCAGACTATTTCTATATCCCAATTTTTTTATCAGTACCCAAGATCATATAATTTCTCATGTGGTGTCCCAAGATCATAGGGATCATCATGACATGACCCAATACCATATAGATCACCAAATAATGAGTGTTTTAAACGATACATATATATAGCAGTACGGCAACAGTCTATATTAACAAATATACAAAAATGAGGTGATTAATATGGAATTACCAATAGCTCCAATTGGAAGAATAATAAAGAACGCCGGTGCAGAAAGAGTAAGTGATGACGCTAGAGAAGCTCTAGCAAAAGCTTTAGAAGAAAAAGGCGAAACCATCGCTACTGAAGCTGTTAAACTGGCAAAACACGCAGGAAGGAAAACTGTTAAAGCTTCTGACGTCGAACTCGCCGTCAAAAGACTATAAGTTAACCTTTCTTTTTTCTTTTATTTTTTAAAAGTTATTTAACGGGTTATAAGGGCTATTTTTTTCCAAAATTTAAATTTAATTACTTAAATTATAAAAGATCTGACCTTTAGATTACAACTACTGATTTTAAGTAACAAATAATTTTTTACAACAGTTATCTAAGAGTTTAATCCAGGGCCCAATTAAATTATAATCATTAAATTGATACAATCTAATTGTAGCCCGATTTTTAGCTCCCATAACATCCCCTATCATACAATCCAACTTCCAAGTAAAGTATATATAGTGTGATTGACCAACTTTGATACATCTAATTTTAGAATTCTAAAATACCTTTTTAAGTTTAAAATTAGAATTTTTTTGGTCTTTAATCATCGGGACCAATAACTTCATGTAAGATAATTTATTATAACGTGAAGTCTGAAATTAGTGTTTGCCGATGGATGGTTAAAACCAGATGAAAAAGGAGGTAAATAAATGGCAAAAGCAATGTATGTTAAATTTGATGTACCTAAAGAGTTAGCGGACAAAGCTTATGAAGCTTTGGAAATAGCAAGAGACACTGGTAAAGTAGGGAAAGGAAGCAACGAGGTAACCAAAGCCGTTGAAAGAGGCGATGCTTTACTTGTATTATTAGCAGAGGATGTTGATCCCGCTGAAATTATCGCTCATATGCCTGTTCTCGCTGAAGAAAAGGAAATACCTTACGTCTACATACCCACCAAAGATGAGCTGGGAGAAGCAGCTGGCCTAAACGTGGGAACTGCATCTGCATGTATCGTTGATGCTGGTGAAGCAGAAGATCTCATCAAAGATATTGTAGAAAAGGTAGAAGAACTCAAAAAATAGTAACACTAACTGAAGAGTCTCAGGACTCTTTTAATTTTTAAGGTGATTATATGGCAGAAGCAACTCCTGCAGAAGTTATTGAGGTTCTAAAAAGAACCGGTATGACCGGAGAGGTCATGCAAGTAAAATGCAGGATATTAGAAGGAAGAGATAAGGGTAGGATATTAACCCGAAACGTTATGGGAGCCATAAGGGAAGGCGACATTCTGATGCTCTTGGACACCATCAGGGAAGCCAAGGAAATCCGTACTCCCTAGAATTAAAGGTGTTAACCATGAGAACATGTTCATTCTGCGGAGAAGAAATAGAGGAGGGCACCGGCAAAATGTACGTCAAAAAAGACGGTACGGTGTATCTTTTCTGCAGCAGCAAATGTGAAAAAAATCGTATAAAACTCGGTAGAGTTCCCAGAAAGGTTAAGTGGGTTAAACAATGATGGAAAAAAGTTTCGTCATGCTGAAACCCGACGCAGTTCTGCGGAGGTTAACTGGGAAGATCTTAACCCGCTTCGAGGAGCGGGGACTACAGATCCTAGCAGCAAAAATGATGATCATCCCCCGTAATCAGGCAGAAGAACACTACGCCGAACACCAGCAAAAACCTTTCTTTGGTGATCTGGTGGATTACATTACCTCTGGACCAGTTTTGGCCATGGTAATTGAAGGAGATGAATGCATCAGCTTAATCCGTAAAATGGTAGGGGCAACAAACCCTAAAGAAGCAGATCTAGGCACCATCCGTGGCGATTTCGCCATTCAAACCGGTAGAAACATTGTCCATGCTTCTGATTCACCAACTTCAGCAGAAAGGGAAATTGCACTATTTTTCCAGGATGATGAGATCTGCGGATACCAGCTCCCAGACCGGGAACTCATATATGAAGAACCATAAAAAGGATTCTTCAAACTTTTTGGGATACTAACTACGAAACCAAATATTCAAACATAATAGGGACTTATCTTTTTTAGTTCCCTACATTTTTTTAGAGTTGGAGGATAACCATTGAAGATTAGATCACCCATTGTATCTGTTCTGGGTCATGTAGACCATGGTAAAACCACACTGCTGGACTTTATCCGAGGCAGTGCTATTGCTCAGAAGGAAGCAGGTGGAATAACCCAGCACATAGGTGCCACTGAAATCCCCATGGAAGTCGTTGAAAACATCTGCGGGGCGTTCCTGGACAAACTGGAAATTAAAGAAACAATTCCAGGTTTGTTCTTTATAGACACCCCTGGCCATGAGGCATTCACCACCCTCCGTAAGCGGGGAGGTGCCCTGGCTGATCTGGCAATTCTGATGGTGGACCTCAATGAAGGATTCAAACCACAGACTTACGAAGCCTTGAATATCCTTAAAATGTGCAAAACACCATTTGTGGTAGCTGCCAATAAGATAGATAAGATATATGGGTGGCAAACACATGAAGGAGAACCTTTCTCCCAAACCTATGCAAAACAACCAGCAAATATTCAGAGTGCCCTGGATAACCAGGTCTATGAACTGGTGGGAATATTGCACAGGGAAGGTTTTGAATCAGAACGTTTCGATCGTGTGGAAAACTTCGCCAGACAGGTAAGTATTATTCCCATAAGTGCCAAAAGCGGAGAGGGAATAGCAGAACTCTTGACCATGCTCCTGGGACTGGCCCAACAGTATCTTAAGGAACAGTTACAAATAGAAACCGATGCCCCCGCTAAAGGCACCATCCTTGAAGTTAAAGAAGAAACAGGACTGGGAACCACCATTGACGCAGTTATATATGATGGTATAATCCGACACAAAGATACCATCGTCCTTACAACCCCTGATGATGTTATCACCACCAGAATAAGATCACTCCTGAAGCCAAATGCCATGGAAGAGATCAGAGAAGCGAAAAAACGTTTCCAGAAGGTGGATGAAGTGGTTGCAGCTGCAGGTATCAAAATTGTGGCCCCCAACATTGACAAGGTCATGTCTGGCTCTCCATTAAGAGTGGTACGAGATGATCTGGCCAAGGTTAAAGAAGAAATATTGCATGAAATTGAGGATATTAAAGTTGATACTGATGAGATGGGAGTCATAGTTAAAGCAGATACCCTGGGATCCCTAGAGGCTCTGGTGAATATGCTCCAGGAAATGGAAGTGCCCATTCGTGCTGCTGACATTGGTGATGTTTCCCGCCGGGATGTGGTGGATGCATCCATAGTCACCCAGGAAGATGACCTGCACGGAGTGATCATCGCCTTCAACGTTAAGGTCTTACCCTCAGCAGCTGAGGAAATAAAAAATACTGATTTAAAGATATTCCAGGCCAACGTGATCTACCAGTTAACTGAAGATTATCAGGAATGGATCCAGGCTGCTGAAGAACGCAGGAAGAAAGAATGGTTTGACGCCATCATAAAACCTGGTAAAATACGTATCATCCCTAAACTGGTTTTCAGACAAAGTAAACCCGCAATAGCAGGTATTGAAGTTCTAGGAGGCAGTGTCCGGAAGGGCAGTGGTTTATTGGGCGAAAATGGCCTGCGAGTGGGAACAGTGGAAAGTATGCAGGATAAGGGAGACAACTTACCATCAATTTCCAAGGGACAAAAAGCAGCCATGGCAATAAAAGATGGAGTTTTCGGGCGTAATTTAGATGAAGGGGACGTATTATATGTGGATATTCCTGAAAAACATTATAAAGTCCTGGAAACCGAAATGAAATCAGATCTCAGCGAAGATGAAATTGACATACTGCAGGAAACTGTGGATATTAAGAGAAAAGAAGATCCAAGCTGGGGAATCTATTAGTAAATCTATAATATAAGTCATATATTAGAATCATCATTTAATAGATGGAAAACGATAAATAATATGAACTTAAAACACCAAAAATAATATGGAGGAGATAAATTGGCATTCAAATTAATTGTTTCCCAAGGTGAAAACAGTCATCAGATGGAAGTGGAAGGAGCTGAGTCCAAAAAATTCATTGGACTAAAAATCGGCGAGGAATTCGACGCTGCGCCCGTGGGTCTTGCAGGATACACTCTCCGTATAACTGGAGGAAGTGACAAAAACGGGTTCCCAATGAAAAAAGACGTTGAAGGACCTCGAAGGATAAAAAGTCTACTTTCCGGCGGAGTTGGATTCAAACCACAGCGAAAAGGGCAGAGAAGAAGAAAAACTGTCCGTGGAAATACAATTTCTGATGATATAGTGCAGATCAACACCATTGTGGTGAAGAAAGGTGCTAAATCAATAGAAGACCTCTTACAAAGTGATGAGTAAAAAAATCAGGTGTGACGAGTGAAAGTACAGTCTGAAGTTAACATTGGGCTAGTAGGGCATGTTGACCATGGTAAAACCACCCTCACCAAGGCCTTGTCGGGCATATGGACCGACACTCATAGTGAGGAAACCAAAAGAGGTATATCCATCCGTCTAGGTTATGCAGACATAACCTTTATGAGATGTATGGAATGCCCCGAACCCCAGTGCTACACCACTGCCCTGGTATGTGAACACTGCGGCAGTGAAACCCAGACCCTCCGTAAAGTTTCCTTTGTGGATTCACCAGGACACGAAACATTAATGGCCACTATGCTCTCTGGAGCAGCCATTATGGATGGTGCAGTACTGGTTATTGCGGCCAACGAACCCTGTCCTCAACCACAAACCAAAGAACACCTCATGGCACTGGATGTTATAGGTGTGAAGGAAGTTATTGTGGTTCAGAACAAGATCGATATCGTGTCCAAAGAACGAGCTGTGGAAAGTTACCAGGAAATCAAAGAGTTTGTAAAAGGCACTTGTGCCGAGGATGCTCCAATTATACCAGTATCTGCCCAGCAGGGTGCAAACATTGATATTCTCATTGAAAACATTCAACATATCATTAGAACACCACGACGTTCCCTTAGAAAAGCACCCCGCATGTATGTGGCCAGGTCATTTGATATTAACCGACCAGGTTGCAGCCCTGAAAAAATCCAGGGAGGAGTAATCGGCGGATCACTTATACAGGGAAAATTAAACATTGGGGACGAAATCGAAATAAAACCCGGAATACAGGTTAAAAATAAGGGTAAAGTAGAGTGGATGAGCCTCCATTCCAAAATTACCGGATTAAATGGTGGAGGCGAAACAGTGGACCAAGTGGGTCCCGGTGGACTCATAGGAGTTGCTACTAACTTAGATCCTGCACTCACCAAAGCAGATTCTCTTTCAGGTTCTGTAGCCGGAAATCCCGGAACATTACCCGACATCATGCACAAGTTCACCATGAAAACTCATCTCCTGGATAGGGTAGTTGGTACCAAGGAAGAGAAGAAAGTGGACCCCATCAGGTCATCGGAACCATTGATGATCAACATTGGAACCACCACCACCATTGGAGTGGTTACCAGCGCCAGGAAAAATGAAGTGGAAGTACAACTCAAACTACCTGTTTGCGCTGAATCCGGTCAAAGAGTGGCCCTCTCCAGAAGAGTGGGTGCCAGGTGGAGGTTGATTGGTTATGGAATCATACGTTAAAGAGGCGGTTTTAGACGCAAATTTTTTATGATGGCGGCCCAGTTCCCACTGGATCTGGTGGAAGAACTGGAACGCACCTTACCATCTTACATTCTTTACGTCCCTTCACCAGTGATGTTTGAACTGGAAAAAATAAAAAAACGAAGCAAAGGCAAAAACAAAATAGCAGCTTCCATAGCTATTAAAATAGCAAAGTCCCCTCCTTTTAAACTCAAAGAAGTAAAGCTTTTAAAGGGAGAAATGGTGGACGATGCTTTACTTCGTATATCCCAGGTTCTGTGCACCAATGATCGGGAACTAAGAACCAGGGCAAGGGAAATGGGGATCAGTGTAGTATATCTGCGCCAGAGACGATACCTGGCAGTGGATGGGCATCTTGAAATTTAGATTAATATCTCTGAAAAATAGGGATTGTAAAAATTTAGGATTAATCTTTGAAATTGGGATTAAAATTTATTTAATCATTAACGATACCAAAAAAATTGTATAAATCTAATATTATGAAATGAAATTATATCAACCCTATGGGTTGGTTTTTTGGAGGAAAATTAACATGAATCTCTGGAAGGATATAAAAAGTGGGCCATCAGTTCCTGAAGTGGTATATGCAGTTATTGAAATACCAAAGGGATCACGAAACAAATACGAATATGATAAAGACATGGAAGCATTCGCCCTGGACAGGGTACTTTACTCCCCATTCCACTACCCTGCGGAGTATGGAATCATACCCCAAACCCTTTACGATGACGGGGACCCCATGGATATCATGGTGATCATGGACCAGGCCACCTTCCCAGGATGCGTAATCGAATCCAGACCAATTGGAATGATGCGCATGATAGACGGTGAGGACAAGGATGATAAAATCCTGGCAGTACCAGTGAACGACCCCCGCTACAGGGATGTTAAAGACATAGGAGACGTGCCACAATCCTTCCTTAATGAGATTGCTCACTTCTTCGCAGAATACAAAACACTGGAAGGGAAAGAAACCGAAATCCTAGGATGGGAAAACGCCCAGAAAGCCAAAGAAGCAGTAGAACACTCCATGAAATTGTACCAGGAACTTTAATTAATAAAAACTTAGTTCATTAATTAAAAATCCGTCATCCTACTCATGCCTAAAAATAAGGTCTAAAAACCAATTAATTGGTTTGATTAATTACAGTTACTTAGAATAAATGAAAAATTATAAACTGAGGGATTTGTTTGTATTTAATATCCAAAATAGAGGACACAGTGAGAATCCCACCCAGCCGCTTTGAAGAACCCCTAAACGATGTGGCCATTGAAATTTTAAACGAAGGTTACGTGGGCAAGATCGATAAGAAAATGGGATTAATGGTCACTGTTAAAGATATAGAAGAAATTGGTGTGGGCAAAGTCATAATGGGTGACGGCGCTGCCTACCACGAGGTGGTATTCACTGCACTGTTCTTCAAACCAGAGTTACATGAAATCGTAGAAGGAGAAGTTATCGAAGTAACTGAATTCGGTGCTTTCATACGCATCGGACCAATGGACGGCTTGGTGCATGTATCCCAAGTTACCGATGACTACATAAACTACGATGGGAAAAGAGGGGCTTTAATAGGTAAAGAATCCAAGAAAGCCCTGGAAGAAGGTAACAAAGTGCGTGCCAGAATCGTGGCACTCAGTCTGAAGGGTAAGTCTTCCAAGGAAACCAAAATTGGTCTCACTATGAGGCAACCCAATCTGGGACGGGTGGAATGGATCGAAGCCGAAAAAGAGAAAAGAACCAAGAAAGGTAAAGGTAAAAAGGAGAAGAAGTAAATGGTTACAAAAGCATGTACCCGGTGTCATCGCCTCATGGAAGAGGACCGATGTGCTGTCTGTAATCTGGCCACATCCAAGAACTGGAGTGGATTTTTGATCATTGTAGATCCTGAAGAGTCACCCATTGCCCAGGAACTGCAGATCACCTTACCTGGAGAATATGCCCTGAGGGTTCGCTAGTGTTAATACTTAACAACGAATTGCGATCAGAATTTAAAACCCCCATAGGAGTTCTTTACACTTCCCTGGATGATGCAAAGGATTTTATAAACTCCAAATATCCTGATGAACTGTTGATCTCAGTGGGTGATATAACCACCCAGAATCTACAGAAAGCTGGATTAATTCCCCACTTAGGGATCATTGATAATGTGGTGGAGAGAAAACCCGCCACCTATGACGTGGTCTACGACAACGTGACTTTAAATGTTAAAAATCCTCCTGGAGTCATCACTGACCAACTGCAGGAAACCATCCAAAAGGCCTTCCAGCTGGTTGAAACCGGTTTTCGGGTGTTGATCCTGGTGGATGGTGAGGAAGATTTAGCTGCCATTCCATGTATCCTGATGGCCCCATCAGGTTCACTGGTCCTTTACGGACAGCCCGGTGAGGGTTTGGTGGTTTGTGAAGTTGATAAAGTTATAAATAAAGTTAAACAATTAAAAAGTAAATTAGAGGAGAGATAATTATGGAAATAGACATAAAAGAACAGGTTGAAAATCCCCTTTTAAACCGAACTGAAATACACTTTGACTGCATTTACCAGGGTGAATCCACCCCTAAGGTACTGGAAGTTAAAAACAGACTCGTCGCGCAGTTAAACGTGGACAAAAATCTTTTAGTGGTGGATAAAGTGAAACCAAGCTTCGGTGAAGGCCGTGCAGATGGTTACGCTAAACTCTATGACTCTGAGGAAAAACTGGTTCAGATAGAAAAACAGCACGTCCTCGCAAAAAACAAAGAAGCCACCAAAGAAGAAGCTGAAGAAGAATAAATTCAACTTAACTGAATATATTTATTGAATCTAATCAGGAGGATGGATCATGAAGAAATTTGAACTATACGAAGTTAAAGATAATAAAATCATCCGCAAAAACCCTGAATGTGTACGATGCTCCCATGGTGTTTTCATGGCAGACCACGGAGACCGTTACGCCTGTGGAAAATGCGGTTACACTCAGTGGAAAGGTAAAGAAGGTAAAAAATAATAATTCTTCAATAAATCTAAAATCAGGAATAATTTCTTGAATAGATCTAAAATCAAGAAGAATATTACAGAACCAAAATCAATATATAAGAAAGGTGTATTTTTTTGAATCTTCGTTCGGGACGACTTAAAGGGCAGATGAGCCGTGAAGTGGCTGATTTCACATCTTCCCTGGAATTCGACCGTCGCATATTTCAGGCAGATATTCTCTGTAACCGTGCCCACACCACCATGCTCATGGAGCAGGAGATCATTCCCCATGAGGTAGGGGAAAAAATCCTTTCTGCACTGGAAAAGCTGGAAAAGGAAGGTATTGAAGCTCTGGATCTTGACACCACAGTGGAAGACATTCATATGGCAGTGGAAAACTACGTCACCAGTGTGATAGGTCCAGATGCAGGTTTCATGCACACTGCCAAGTCACGTAACGACCAGGTGGCAACTGACCTTAAAATTGCGTTAAAAAACGAAATTCAAAACATACAAAAAGAATTATTAACTTTTATTGAAGTTATTCTGGAGATGGCTGAGGAACATCTGGAAACCCTGATGGTGGGTTACACTCACCTGCAGCATGCCCAGCCCACTACCTTTGCCCACCATCTTCTTTCTTATGCCCAGGCCCTTAAAAGGGATTACGGAAGACTCCATGATGCTTACCAGCGGATGGATCTATGCCCACTGGGTTCAGCAGCACTCACCACAACCAGTTTCCCAATCAACCGGGAACGTACTGCGGAACTTTTGGGATTCGCAGGACCTATGGAGAACTCCATAGATGGGGTGAGCAGCCGTGACTTTATAGCTGAAACTGTTTTTGCACTGACCATGCTGGGAACCACATTATCCAAGATATGTGAGGAACTCATTATATGGAGTACCTACGAGTTTCGAATGGTGGAACTTACGGATGAATTCTCATCAACATCATCCATAATGCCCCAGAAAAAGAATCCAGATGTGGCTGAGATTGTTCGGGGAAAAACAGCTGTCCTCAATGGTGAACTGGTTACCATTCTCACCATTATTAAATCCCTGCCCCAGAGCTACAACCGGGACCTGCAGGAAGTCACACCACACTTGTGGAATGCAACAGACACCCTAAACTCCGCACTGAGGATTACCAGGGGCATGCTATCAACAGCAGAGTTTAAAGGCGCTCATGGTGAAGAACTGGCACGGGCCAATTTCTCAGCAGCCACTGAACTGGCAGACCTCATGGTAAAGGATGCAGGATTACCCTTCAGAACCGCCCATAAAATAGTGGGACGGGCAGTAACTGTTGCCCTGGATAAAGGTATGAAAGCCGAGGAGATTGACACCAATTTCCTTGATGAGATATCAATGGAATTGACTGGTCAAAAACTGGGAATAGATGATTCCATTGTGAAAAAAGCCCTTAACCCCCGGGAAATCATCAAAAGTAGGGAAGTGATTGGTGGTCCAGCACCTTCAATGGTAAAGGAAGTCATTGGGAACTTGCGGGAATTTGTTAATGAAAATAAATCCCAATAAAAAAAAGATAGTTCCCCTAAAAAAAATATTTTATCCTTAAATCTATATCAAATAAAATCCTTTCATTTAATTGGAATTTATCTTCCTCTTAAAAGTTTTTTCTGAAGTTTATCCATCTTTTTTGCTTCTTTAACCTTTTTTTCAAGATTTCCATCTTCAATAACTATAGTACCCTGATATCCACATTTTTCACACTTCCAGAGGGAAGTTTCAGGGATGCGTAGTTTAAATTTTCGGGACCCACACTGGGGACAGACATTTGCCTTGGCCATGACCATCATTCCTCTGAATTGGACTCTGTTTCTTCCTTATTAAAATCAGATTCTTCGTTTTTAAGTTTCTCTAAAAATTTTTCCCTGATCTCTTCTGCCAGTTCCCCATCTTCTATAATCACCGCCCCCTGGTATCCGCAGTCCCAACATTTCCAGATAGACCACATCTGGGGGTTAAGCCATTTTATATTCATTGACCCACAATTCGGACAGAATTTCACTGATCTTTTCATGATTGACCTCATTTTGCAATATTTAAACTCTTTTCACAATATTTATATACATTCTCCTACAAAAAATAGTAGTATGAAAGAAGACACTACTCGTGAAATAATCGCCATAATTGCAATTATATTAGGGGTTTTGATGCTTATTTACCCCCAGCTAGTGGGATACCTGGCAGGATTATTCCTGATCATCTACGGTATACTGGAACTCATTAAATAAGTCAAATAAAATGATTAACCCTGTATCTGATCCAGAGCTTCTCCAGGCTCCAGTATTCCAGCCCTAGTTTCCCTTAGAACTCGCTGAATAGAAAAACGACGCATATGTGGATGTTTTTTATGAACTTCCCCAATTAAGGGACATCCATAGCCACCTCGTTTTCTAACACCCCAACTACCAGCTACTTTTTTTACATCCCCTTTTTTAAGAGATAACAATGCTGGAAGATTGATTCTCAGAATATTTTCATTACCAATCTCGCCTTTACCCAGACTATTTTCTCTTCCTGAAATTATCTCCCTTGAACTGCTCATTTCCAACTGGAGAGATTGTGCTCCGGTAGAGAGGAGATCTCCGTAAATTAAAAAGGGAATATGATTATCCATGGTAAAATCAAAAATGGTTTCTTCTATTACTTTAGAACACCTTCCACAGGGATGGAACTGCCCTTCAAGTGATCCCTTAACAACATCACTCATATCCACCTTCAGATACCGGTGTTCAACTCCCAGCTTCAGGGTGAGTTTTTCCACACTTTCACGGAAATAACGGGGAAGTATTATATCACCGGGATTAACAGTGACTGCCATGGGATTAAAGCCCAACATTTTGGCAATTATGAGGGAGGTACTGCTATCAACACCTCCAGATAAAGCCACCACTGTTGTAAATCCACCAGTTTCGGTACTGCCATTTTCAGTATCATCCATTAGACCATCATTGGATTTAAGGAGAATATTTTTTTGTCCATCATTTTTATAATCTCCCTGAAAATCTCCAGGATTATTTGAAAATTGATATTCCCGTAAAAGTGATTCTAAATTATATGGATTTTCAATTCGTGCATTTAATAGATTAATTAGGTTTAAAAGGGGTTTACGGTAAGGATCAGGATATTTTACTGTTATTTCTTCCAGTCTGGTCAGAGCAAGGCCCATTCGATACTGAGGTACAATAAAGTCAGAATAAGCTTCCACATGGATGGAATTAACTCCCAATTCTTCACGGAGTCGTCCCACCACCCATCCTCCTTTACCAATTATCACTGATTTTTCAGGACGGTCCGGAGTTATTATTAGAAGTGTTCCAGACTCTTCATCAAAAATAATGTTTGATATAACAACTTCCACCTCTTTATGACCTATATCTCTTCTAATTTTATAAATAAGAGATATTAAATCCTTTTTTTCCAGATTCAATTATAATTCTCCTGATTTGGATTTATTTACATACCTTGCAATTAATGGTTTAAATACAAAACCAATTCAAATCCCCTATTTACGGGTGTAAGTACCCATAACCTGTCCTTCATCAAGCACGTGTCCTTCCATGGCATTTAACAGTTCATCTTTGGTGATTCCAGAAGGTAGATCCAGTTTCGTGTCCAGTGCGTAGATTTTAAAGTAGTAACGGTGTGTTCCTCTGGGTGGGCAGGGACCACGGTAGCCAATGGTACCCCAACTATTAACACCCTGAAGTGCCCCGTTTTCCTGTTCCTCCCGCGGCATCACCATTTCAGGAAGGGTGCGAGTTTCTGGAGGTATATTATAAATAACCCAGTGCACCCAGGTACCGCCTGGTGCATCTGGATCATCACAAATAATAGCTATGCTACCATCTGCAGGTACTGATAAATCAGGCTGATCCCAGTTAATAGGAGGGGAAATATTCACATCTTCACAGCTGTATCGGGGAGGGATTGGTTCCCCATCACTAAACTCAGGGTTTATAATATTTACTATCATTTTAATCATCCTTATTGCTGTTTATTACGTTTTACAGGGTGTTTTTTTTGCATATTGATTTATATTCTGTTTAGTACTATAAACAGCAAAGTACTTATAAATGAAGTGGTTGCACAACACTCAGTTGGATGCTAATTTTTGTTATAGGGAACTCATGACTATACGTAATGGTAACTGAATGTTGAACTTACCCATAGTTAATTATAATTTTCAAGTTGAACACCTTTGGTGGTAAGGGTTTTTTCTAAGCAAAAGATCGACAAATTTAAATATTATGGAGACTCTAAAGATGAACGAGGTGATTAACATGGCTGAATTGCCAATTGCTCCAGTAGGAAGGATCATTAAAAATGCTGGTGCCCCAAGAGTAAGTGATGATGCAAGAGACGCATTAGCCAAAGTATTGGAAGAAATGGGTGAAGGGATTGCTGTAGAAGCTGTTAAATTAGCTAAACACGCAGGACGAAAAACCGTTAAAGCATCAGATATAGAGATGGCTGTTAAAGCAGCCTAATCTATTTCTTTTTTCTTTTGTATTCTTTTTAAGTTTTCTTAAGGATTTTTACATACCATTTCTGGAAATTTGTAGTGTGATCTATCATTCATTTTCCAGTAATTTCAGATATAAGATTTTTTTAGGATCATACATCTATAGAAAATATTTAATCCATGAATACCATATTAATTAAATAATAATTAGGGAAAATATAATGATTTTCATTGATTAAAGGATCTTAACAGATTTTTATATTAAAATAAATCTATTTAACAGGTTTTGATAATTTTGACTAGAATATCCATATTGGACCATGACCGCTGCCAGCCAAAAAAATGTAACTACATGTGTATTGAATACTGTCCTGGGGTGCGCATGGAAGAAGACACCATCACCATCGACCCCAAGACTAAAAAACCGATAATGTCAGAGGAACTGTGTTCAGGGTGTGGGATATGCACCAACCGCTGCCCATTCCACGCAGTAAGCATTATCAACCTCCCTGAGGCACTGGAAGACCCCATACACCGTTACGGGCAGAACCAATTCGAATTATTTGGTTTGCCCACTATAAAAGAGGGTTCTGTGGTAGGACTCCTGGGACCCAACGGTATTGGTAAATCAACCATAATACGCATCCTTTCAGGGGAACTTCAACCCAACCTTGGGAATTTTGATGAAGAAACATCATGGGAAGAGATAATCAACTTCTTTAAGGGCAATCAACTGCAAAGTTACTTCCAAAAACTCTCCGAGGGTAATTTAAAGGCTGTGCACAAGCCCCAGATGGTGGATATGCTGCCCAAGTTCGTGAAGGGGAAGGTAGATGATCTACTTAATAGTGTGGACGAACGGAACCGTCTGGATTTTGTCACCAGTTCACTGCAACTTGATACAGTAATGGGGCGAGAAATAGTCAATTTGAGTGGTGGAGAACTTCAAAGGGTTGCTATCGCTGCCGCCGTTCTTCGGGATGCTGATTTCTATTATTTCGACGAACCCACCAGCTGGTTGGATGTAAAGCAGCGTCTTTTTGCCATTAATGTTATCCGGGAACTGGCAGAAGAGGGAAAATCCATCTTAGTAATTGAACACGACCTGGCAGCCCTGGATGCTATTTCTGATTATATTCACATTCTTTATGGTCAGCCTGGCGGTTATGGTGTTGTTTCACACATGCGTGGAGTCCGTGTGGGAATAAACACCTACATCAATGGTTTTCTCCGTGAAGAAAATGTACGCTTCCGAAAACAGCCCATTGAATTCCATGTGCGACCACCCACCACAGAAGTGGAGGCCGAATCATTATCGGAGTACAGCAGTCTGGAGAAGTCCTATGATGGTTTTCACCTGAAAGTGGATGAAGGCCAGGTGCAGCACGATGAAATCCTCACTGCCTTCGGACCCAACGGTATTGGTAAAACCACCTTTGCCAAGATGCTTGCCGGAGTGGAGAAACCAGATGAAGGGAAGATAAAGAAGAAGGTTAAAATCAGCTACAAACCACAGTACCTGGTATCTGACTACAGTGGAACTGTTCAGGAGTTTTTATATACCACAGCCCCTAACTACGGCACCAACCTCTTCAAAACTGAGATCATGAAGCCATTCCTCCTGGAGGAATTACTGGAGAAGAAGATGGATGAGCTGAGTGGTGGTGAACTACAGAGGTTATCAGTGGCTATTTCACTCTCACAGGAAGCAGATATTTACCTTTTCGACGAACCCACCGCCTACCTGGATGTTGAACAGCGTTTACGAGCTGGAAAGGCAATACGTCGTGTTACTGAAAGCCGTAATGCTGCAGCCATAATTGTGGATCACGATATCGTGTTCATAGATTACATATCCAGCAGGGCCATGGTCTTCACTGGCGAGCCTGGGGTGGATGGTCATGCCACCAGCCCCATGGACTTAAGGTCTGCCATGAACAAGTTCCTGTCCGAGGTGGGAATAACCTTCCGCCGTGATAAAGAAACCAGAAGACCACGGGTGAACAAGCAGGACAGTTATCTGGACAGGGAGCAGAAGGAAAAAGGAGAATACTATTATTTAAAGAGTTAACTAAACCCTTTATTCTTCCAATCCAGTTTTTATTACTATTTTATTCTATTCTAATTCTGCATTCTTTTTATTCTATTTTCAAAAAATAAAGTAATTCTAAGCAAATAATAAAAAAATAACTCTTTTAAATCCATTTAATTACTCTACTTGCTTACCGGTTCTCTCATCGATGTAGATGTTGTTTATGAATTTATGATTCAGGGTGTAAACTGGCACCTGCCAGGCATGAATCCGTTTATAGGTGGTCATTACTGGTTTTCCAATGATAACACCAGGTCCAACATATTTTTTAGCCAATTCCTTCGCCTCATCAGCAGATATGCCGGGAGGGGGTGGATTGTTCTTATCATTCTGATCCTGAGTCTCATTAGAATTTGCAGTGTTATTTACAGTAGTATTGGAGGTGACATTGGAATTATTAGTGTCATTGATAATGTTAGTGGTAGTGTTGGTAGGTGAAGGTTGTGTGATGAACCATGAAGCTGCTGCCAAGACACATAATATGGCAACCACAATAAGAACAAGGATACTTTTTTTCACCATTCATCACCCACTAGTAGTACCAGTTGCTTTATTTTTGATTATAATTGATTATAATAAATTATGATTTTAACCATTTGTAAAATTTATAAAAAATGTTTGAATTCAGTTGAAAAAGAGAAAAAATAGAAAGAGAAAGGTTAAAAACAGCTATTTTTATCCATAAATCTTTGGAGATTATTTAGAACCTTTTAATGCTTCCATCCCTTCCAAGAAACACTCAGCAAAGTACTCCACCTGTGGAGTGGGTATGGAAAAGCTCACCCTCAGGTAACGGTGCCCGAATTTCTTACTGGTGTAGGATCCTTCCCTGGCAAATATTTTACGCTCAATGAGGTAGTCTGCCATCTCCCTGGGTGAGACTCCAGTGTCGATCATGTCAATGGCTATCATGTTCCCATCTGAGGGGTAGACTGCTATAAATGCTCCGTCAACCTGGTCCACTGCCTGTTTGATTATGTCCTGGTTCTGGCGGGTGGTTCCTTTAACCCGATCAATCCATTGTGGTTTGGATTCTATGGCGGCCATGGCTCCTTTCTGGGCTACCAGGTTGGTTCCAAGGTCGTTAACGACAATGGTACGTATGGAGTTGATTATCTCCGGTACTCCGATTACGGCACCTATTCTCATACCGGCCATTCCATAGATCTTGGAGAAACTGTACACAGTTACAGTGTGCTCAGGACAAACCTCTGCCATGAGTTGATGATCACGGGCGAAATCACGGTAGGTGATGTCATGTAAGAGATAGATGTCATGATCCTCGGCAATATCCTTGAACTCCTTGCGCTCCTCTCTGGTGTAGGATGATCCCAGTGGATTAAGTGGATCAACCAGGGATACCAACTTGGTATTCTTATCCAGGTTCTCCCTTACCAGTTCTGGAGTTAGCTTGTAACCGCACTCTTGGCTGTAGATGGGCACGGATTTAACATGGTCCCCGAAACGGCTGGCAAAGTTATCAATGATAAGATACCCCGGGTCACAAGTTATGGTGTTGTTTTTCGGTTCCAGGATGTCATTGGCACATAGATACAGTGATTCTGTTGCCCCTGCAGTTACCAGAATGTCGTATTCACTGCCCAGTCCCAGGTCATTCATGATGAGTTCCTTGAGACGTGGGAATCCTTCTGGTGGAGGGTATTTACAGTAATCATTATCCTGAATACTTGCAGCCATTGCCTCCATGATTCCATTGGAGTCATGGAGGTGGTTGGTGTTTTGACCCATCCAGATCATGTCCGGATCATTGTAAACATAGTTAAAAAATTCATTAGCTGATTTAAAGCCTTTTGGCAGTACTTTTGCGGCTTTAGCGTACTTTTTGGGTGAAATCATATTTCTCACAACACAACTCTTCAAAATATATCCTCTAGATTAAAATTAGAGATTTAGAATTACCTTGAAGCTTTATGGAAACCTCCTTATTCTGGTAATCTTCTAAATTCCCTGGTGAATGTAAAATGGTTATCTATTTATTAATGCAATATTAATGCAATTCTTGTACTATTCATCATTAATCATCACTTAATTTAAAACTATCTATCCCCTATCTGAGACCACTATCCACGATACGGAACCGGGTGCGCAGTCCTTCTGGTCGGCTGCGATGCCTTTTCAAGATGGCATATCTTTCCCCACTAACATCTCCCCTCTCCAATTCAATCATGATCTTGCTTCTGTACTTTAAAATAGTGCCCCCTACTGGTTCAACCATTCCCTCACCCTCAAAACTGGCATATACCTGGTTGGTAATCACCACGGCAATATCATGTTTCCTGGCCAGCCTAGTTAAAAGGCCCATTTGCCTTCCTAATTCCAGGTTGATCTGGGATGAATCCCCGTCACGAACACGGTAAAGGGCTACTGCAGAGTCCAGGATAACCAGTTCCACCTCCTCACCAGACCCCACCATCTTCTCAATCCTCCGGAGGGTTGAATCCTGTTCTGTGAAGGTTGAAGGCTCAAACACGATTATGTTAGATGCCAGTTCATTGAAATCAGCACCTGCTAATTGTTTAACTCTTTCAATGGACAGGCCACCCTCAGTATCTACAAATATTCCACTATTACCATTTTTAGCATTTTGAATCAGGAGGTTGAGAGTTATGTTGGTCTTACCTGACCCTGGAGGACCGTAGAATTGGGTGATGCATCCTTTTTCAACCCCACCACCAATGAGGGAGTCGATAGGGGAGGATGTGGGTATTTTACCCTTCTCTTTCATGTTGGATAGAATTTCTGACATTAAGACGCCTGTTAATTTATTTAAATTGTATTATTTACATTAAGTTATAGGATATATTTTTCTTAATTATTATTTGGACTTAATCCATATAACTACATCTAATTTATACATTAGAACCAGGTTTACCAATTATTTTCAGTGTTTATATTAATTTCACTTTAAAATTCATATTACTCATTTTATAAATTATGGTAACCCATTTCTTTTTCCATGACCTGGAGTAATTTCCCCATCCCCTCCCCTTCCCTCAGGATGCGCGGTGGGGTCACAGTCAGATCAACAACTGTGGAAGAAATTCCGCCCCTGCAAGGTCCAGAATCAATGATAATATCAGGATGATCATCCAACTCTTTGCGTGCCTCCTGGGCATTTTTAGGAGATTGATGGCCGGAGATGTTGGCACTGGTGGTGGTAATGGGAAACTCCCGTGAAATCTCCCTGCAAATAAAGTTATCCGGAATTCTAACCCCAATTTTATCGGTTCCTCCGGTGATTTGGGGAGAAACTGTGTCTTTACTATTAAGGATTATAGTATAGGGCCCAGGGAGTACTTTTCTGATTACAGTCTTTACAGATTGCTCCACGTGGGCTATTTTTTCTATGTCATCAATTTGCGACAGACAAACAGACACGGGTTTATCAAGTGACCTTTCCTTCATCTTGTAGACATCCAGAACTGCTTTCTCCTGGAATATGTTAGCTCCCAATCCATAGACGGTATCGGTGGGGTAAACCACTGTTCCACCATCTCGTAATACATCCAGGACCATGTTTATTTTTTCCTTCTCTGGACTTTCTGCATTAATTTTAACGATCTTCATCTGATATTCCTTAAACTCCAAAGTATATATTTTTTAGACCCTGTAATCCTGGCACATCTTGAGGCATAAAACAAAAAATTATGGGCATAAAATGAGGCATAGAGTCTGGTCCAGAATTAGGATTGGCCGAAGTTAAAAATTCAATCAGAACCCAACATTTCCCCTAAAGTCCGCTTCAAATCACCAGGAACATTCTTATACTGAATATCACTGGCTATTTCACCCAATCCAATAGCCAAAGAATGCTGGATGTAAGGATGATCCTTTACATGGACTTTGTCAACTTTTACTGTGTTATTATTGGAGAATAGTATAATCTGCTCATATAATCTGGCTAATGGGGGTGTGGATCTTCTTATAAATTTTAAAATTGCCAGTGCAAATGATTCTGCAGCTACAGGGTCTTCACTGGCAAACACCAACCCTGGTTTTAAGTTTAAAACATGTGATCTGCCGATTTTTAGTTTTCCAAGTTCCATTGCCTGACTATCCGGTCCAAAGGTGACCTGGGCTTTAGTGGCAACAAACAAGTTTAAACGCAGCTTCTCACGCAAGGCATCACTTATCTCCACAATCTTCTCAAAAAAAGTGCCAGAATGATCATCCGCAGATTTAAGAGAACTACCACGCGCATCAGCTTTAATTGCAAAATTATAAGGGCCGTTTGCATGGAATTCCAGTCTATTATCCTCACGGAGGCAGCCCACCATATTCTTAAAGCCAAGGGTTGCTCCTGCTTGACTATGGGTGCTTAACCTGGGCAGACTGATGATATGATCCGATTTTTCTATCCAACGGGTTATATGAAATCCATTAGGCCATGAAGGTGTTTTTGGGGAGATATGATGGTAGAAACCTTTATCCCATCCCTCCCCCTCAAAACTTATGAAATCTTCATCTACTGCACCCATACCTGCCTTAATATAATTATCCTTGGTTTTTCCACGGATAACACCTCCCGGATGATGTAGTACACTTCTTATTCCAGACTGGTCCCCTACAAAAACTTTAGCACCATTATCAGCGAGTATTCTTGAAATAACATGAACTGCGAGAGGATGGGTTGTAGAGGGGTAGGGATGAGGGGAGTTCAGGGCAGGTTTCAGTAAGACCACATCCCCCTGGGAGAGCCAATCTAAATTGTTGGTGGATTTTAAAAATACGTCTTCAATGTTGGAAATCAGTGAATTATCCGTTTTGTCTGGTTTAATACCATTAACATAAAGAGTTTCATCTTTATAAAAATCTCCATCTTTCATAGAAATCAGTTCATTATAAAAATATTATATAGGTGAACCCCATCTTCAGTCCACATTAAGTGGATGTCATCCCTCTATTGATAATACACACAAATATAAAATATATTCAAATAATTATATGTAATTTTGTTATCTTAATGTGTTCAGGCAAAGCTAGGAGAGTAGAGGCTGCACCGGGCAACAAAAATCTTTTAAAAATGTTATAGTTTCACATTACTAATTTCATGCCCCTTAGATAATATTTTAAAGGGTATTTCCGTGTAAATACCTCGAAGATCATCACGCAGGTCTTCCAGGGATTCAGGGTTTGGGGAAAATATAAGGACTCCCCCGCCTCCACCAGCTCCCAATGGGAAAA
The DNA here is from genome assembly GCA_000309865.1 of Methanobacterium sp. Maddingley MBC34. NCBI lineage: Archaea > Methanobacteriati > Methanobacteriota > Methanobacteria > Methanobacteriales > Methanobacteriaceae > Methanobacterium > Methanobacterium sp. Maddingley MBC34. The sequence continues at coordinate 87,488 of AMGN01000007.1, forward strand.
CTGTACTGTTATATCTTTTTGCACGTTCCAGTAAATCCCAGGAACTTTCCATGTAACCTTCACATAGTTTTATCCGTATTTCACGGTATTTTTCAAAGGATTCAAAGACAATATCCCACTTATTCAGTCTTAATGCCTCACGATAGGCATATGCTATCTTCATCTTCTGGGAGTGTAATTTATATCCAGTTTTATTTAAAAGAGCGTTCATCCAGGTCGTGTTAACATCTGCACTTTGACGATGCTGTCCAGTATGGAAAATAGTCATCCTCTCCTCCAGGAGACTGTAATCAGCTGGAGGTATTAGTTCATATCTTAATGATTCACCATAACCGGTACCGGGATGTCCTGGTCTTCCCCATGGGAACCAGACATAATCAGTTACTCCTCCAAAAAGGACGTTGGATTGTTCCTGAGTTCCAGTTATGCTTAAACCCAGGCCCTGTTCAATCCGGGCAGCCAATGAAATCAGTTGTATGTTGGTGAATGGTCGTCCTGCTAACTCATTGGCCAGGATACACACACCTATGGTGGCAGTTGATGATCCACCAAGTCCTGAGGAGTGTATTCCTTTCCTTAAATTCTTTAAAACAAACATTACTCCTTTAAGGTTGAATATTTCAATTATTTTAAGTAACCAGTTCTCACTAACCGGGACCACTTCACCTGGACTGGCAGTGACTTCAGTATCATAATCTACAGATCTTACACCTATAAGGTCCGGGTCAAATGGATGAGCCTCAATCTTGGTTCCGGTATTTATGGTTATGCCCACTGTTCTGGGAAGATTGTGGGTCCATTTCCTGGCAGGATCATCCTTATCCGGCTTATCAGGTAATTTCCAGAAGGTTTGCTGGAATTCGTTTAAATCCAGACTGGATCCTGGGCCGTCAATCCGGTTGTAGGCAATGACTTTTGGTAATGCTTTCTCTTTCTGGGCTTCCAGTAACCAATCATGTAATTGAATCGTGTTAAACACTATCCTTTTTTTTAATTTTTAGAAGGGTTTTTTTAATTTTTATCAGGAATTAATTATATGAAAAAATTATGTATATGAAAAAACATGAATTAGACTTGAAGAAACATTTAATTCATCCGAATAGCTTCCTCACCATCTTTCGATTTAAGTTTCTGTTTTTCCAGGATAACCATCTTCATATCATTTAATTGATCACCCACCCATTTACTGAGATCATTTCTTCTGATGGCTACCCTTGCCTCACTTAAAAGATCAGCTTTGGATGCTGCATCCATTAACAAAGCCACATCAATGGATTCAGCAGTCTGTCGAAGATCATAAGGATTTATACAGATAGCTCCATCTTTTAATTCTTCATAACACCCTGCCCCAGTGGAAAGGATTAATACTCCATTATTTTCGTTTAGAACACTCCCTTCTTTGGCCACAATATTCATCCCATCCAATATAGGATTAACCATTAAAACATCATATCTTTTTAACAGAGCAACCACCAGGTCGTAATCTCCCCTGCAAATGTATTTTATTGGCTCCCAATCTGGAGTGGCGTATTTTTCATTGATTTCGCGAACAATCTTCTTTATATTATCCGTGTATTCCCTATAAATCTTTATATCCTGCCTTGATGGCATTAAAGTAGCCACAAACTTGACTTTCCCTCTCCAATCAGGATATTTCTCCAGAAACATGTCATAAGCCTGAAATCCTCGGATAATATTCTTGGAAAGATCTGCTCTATCTGTCCGGTAGATTAATTTGCAGTTCCCAATCATTTCATCTACTTCTGCTTCCTTACTAATAACATTAGGACTTTGTCCCTGTTTTGTGAGTGTTTCAATATCAATACTGATTGGATAGGTCCTTACATGGCATACATGCCCTTTGTATAGAATATCTCCAGATACATCATCCACAGAAGCATCTGGTAAGATTAGTTTAATGGTTTGCAGGAAATTGTTCATATAACGCCTTATATGGAATCCCAGGACATTGTTGGTGAGAATACTATCCAATATTTCAGTTTGCATGTGATTAGGCAACTGCTGGAATATTTCTGGTGAGGGGAAGGGTATATGAACGAATTGACTCATGAGAACATCAGGATGCTGTTCTCTTATCAATTTGGGGGTTAAGTATATGTGATAATCCTGTAACATAACTATGGGAGTTTTCTCTGATTTAGACACATCATCACTTATGGCTTCTGCAAACATGGAGTTCACATACTGGTATGAATCCCATGCCTGGTGCAGTTCATCATCTGCACAGGGAGAATATGGTGAAAACCACATAGAATGATGGATAAACCATAATAAAGGATTGGCAAATTTACCATTGAAACGGTTGTAAATATCTTCTTCTGTTTTGATGAATTGAACATAATACTCAGGGTTTTCAAGTGGTATTGGCACTTTACCTTTGTATTCATTGTCCACATAATGGTCGCATTCTCCAATTGCGGAAGAAACCCATGTACCATGTGTTTTTTCTAAAAAAGGTATCATTGACCCCACTATCCCCCCTGCACCCCGTATTAGTTCAATTTTACCGGTTGAATCGTCTTTTTTAAATACTACTGGTCCTCGGTTAGAGGCGACGATTATTTCTTTATCTTGTAGAAATTCAGAGTTCATTTTACTGTTTCCTGTAATATTGAGTATTGAATGTCAATTTTAGGAACCAATTGAACTAGATAATGCAACTAAAACCATTAAATGCTACCATCCAATTGGCACTGTCTTATCCCTGATTTGTGTATAGTGGTTTTATTTGACTCTATTTAAAGATTTACTATATTAACTATTTAAAAAAAGATGCACAAACAATAGATATATCATTATTTAAGGAAGGTTTAATAACATCAGCTTTTAATTGGTATAAATAGTTGATTAATTAGAACATATATTGCAATAATTTAAAGACAACTACCAATAATACTAATAAGATTATAGAAACTGTAATAAAGTGTTATATTCGGTGTTAAACTATGCTTAATCAAGTTCGGCCTCACTTTCAAAGATTCATTGACCCAATAGCCAGTAAAATCGGGTTACACCCCAACATACTTACAATAATTGGATTACTGGTTAGTCTTTGCGCTGCCTACGCATTTTCCCAGAAAAACCTCCTGTTAGGAGGACTCCTCATTCTTTTAAGCGGTTTTTTTGATGTGATTGACGGGGCTGTGGCTCGGAACAATAACACCAAGAGCAAATTCGGAGGTTTCCTGGACTCCACTTCTGACCGCTTCGCAGATGCATTCATAATCATCGGGATCATCTATGGCGGATTTGTAAACTGGTTCTGGGGTATTCTTGCATTACTAGCTTCTATGAGTGTGAGTTATGTTCGGGCCCGGGCAGAAGTGGAAGGAATTAAATGTGATGTGGGAATTGCAGAGCGAGCAGAACGTATGTTCATAATTATAGGCGGTGCATTTATTGGATACTTCACCAACCCCCAGTTTGTCATGTCACTGGCCATTCTTCTGGTAGTAATCCTAGGGTATTTAACAGTCCTACAACGTATTTATCACTCATGGAAGGAGCTTAAAGATCTTTAACTGGGATTAAATTTTTAACCCCATTATAACCCAATTTAACAAAATTTTTAACTGAATTAAGTGCATTAGGGATAATATGGATGCAATAGAGAGAATCGAAAAAGATTTGGAGCTTTTTGCAAAAAATATAAAAGAAATAGAAGCTATAAAAGTCCATGGTGAAGAGGGAAAAATTGTGGAAATGGCCAGAAACTATCGGGACGACACCAAGTACTACCTCAAACAGAAGGATTATCTCACTTCCTTCGGATGCATAACTTATGCACATGGACTATTAGATGCAGTACGCCTTTTACACCACCTCATAAAGGATGAATAATCTCAGAACATCTGAAATAAATGAAGGTATTGTAATGAGAAAATTCTTTGGCAAGGAGTCCATGGTGGAGGGACATTCCCGCCAGCATGTAGAACTGGTTTACCAGTGCGTCCAGAAACTCAGAGAAATAATGCCACCATTTTACAGGGGCGAATTTGATATACTCGATGCTAAAGTGATTGAAATGTCAATCCTGGAAACAAAGGCCGATGAAGTTCGCCGAATTATGGAGATTGAATTCTTTAAAGGAGCTTTTCTTCCCTTTGATCGGGAAGACAGAATAATCCTGGCAGAACTGGTGGATAACGTGGCGGATATGACACAGGAAGCTGCCTACGGAATAAGCCTCAGCAGGATCACCTTCCCCCCCCAGTATAAGGAGGATTTTGATGAACTGGTGGATGAGGTTATAGATTCCATAGCTGTTTTAAAAGATTGTATTGAACTTCTGGATGTTGATCTGGAAAAAGCCCTCAAGAAAGCCCATGAAGTTGAAGAACGGGAAATTGATGTGGATATAATTGAGAGGAGTATAATTAAAAAACTATATCAATCTTACCGTGATGATGAATTTGGAATTTTAAGATTAATAGAACTTAAAACAATGGTTACCCGTTTAGGAAATATTGTGGACCGGGCGGAAGATGCCTCAGACCGGGTGCCTATCATCGCTGCCAAGAGAAAAGGTTGATAATTATTATAAAGTTGATAATGGGAACGGTTAATAGTATAACTTGGTTAATATAATTAAGATCCACTACTTTACATCTAGTATATCTCTTCTTTACACTAAAACACTGATTCTAAGTATAAAAACTTTCTAAATATAAAACTGGAACGAATAAATGAATTTCAATGATCCTATTTTAAAAGAAGCTAAAAAAGACTTCAGGTACTTGCTGGGCCGTGGTTTTCCCAGAACTGGAGCTTTGGAATATGTGGGGAATCATTACCTTCTGGATGAAATGCAACGAAACTACCTCAACCGCACTGTTTTCTCCAGGGAAAAAATTGAAACCCGTAAAAGTAAATTAATTCTCCTGTCGGATGTGAAGGGTAAAGATGTTCTTCTGGATGGTTACAATGTTCTCATTACCACCGAAACCATGTTTCAGGGTGAAGATGATTTAATTATAAACTGTGAGGATGGCGTTATTCGGGATGTTAAGGCAGTTTTCGGGAAATATAAAGAAAATAAAACCACTACAATTGCCCTAAATTCCATTATATCCTTACTGAAACTTTTTAAGCCTAAAAGATTGCTTTTTTTCTATGACAGCCCAGTGAGTTTAAGTGGGGAGCTGGCCAGAACCACCAAAGAAATTTTAGACTCCTGTGAAGTTCCAGGTGATGCTCAAACCTCAAAAAATGTGGATTTGAAACTGATCAGTTTATCCCACGAGCTGGGGGCAGTGGTGGCCACCAGTGATGGGATAATAATTGATAAAGTGAATAGTGTTCTGGATATACCGAGTTATGTTTCAAGAGTAAAAAAAATAAATGATAAATAATCAAATTATGAGGTTTAAGAATTGTTTAGTATCATCTAGAATAAGATATTTTACTTTTAAAGTATAGGAATACTTTATAAATTATCTAGAAATGCTTTCGATATACAATATTCCAAATGATCACGTTTTATAGGCTTACTTAAAACCACAGCATCTTCCGGTAGTTGTAACGATATATTCAAACAGTTTTTGATAAAAACGGTAAGGAATATAATTGGAATTTTATAAAGGTTTAATATTTTGTTTGCAGCTTCCACACCACTCATTTCACCTTTTAATTTTATATTGATTAAAATTAGATCAGGATTTAAATCTCCAGCACGTTGAATTGCTTCTTTTCCACTGGACACTACCTCCATTACATTATGACCTAAATCTCTTAAAAAGGCTGTTAAATCCAAAATAGTTCTTTCATCTTCTTCAACTATTAAAATATCCATAAAAATCAACAACTTGCAAAATTACCCCAAAACAATAATAAAATCATTAAAAATAAAAATGACCTTTCTTTAGAATTATAATCCTAAGTTTTGACTTCTATTGTTTAAATAGAGATATTCTTCAAAAAAAATAATATTTGGGCTTCATAGAATATTATGAAGCTCCAAAATTAAATCTCTACTTTGAGGCTTAGAGATTTATTCGGCTTAGAGATTTATTCAATATCCTCAAATCTTCCACTGAGTTTTTCCATGACACCAGGTAGGGTGGTGTATTCCATTTCATCAGCTGGTAACCTGTGTGGTTCGAATGGGCCGTGTCTTCTCATGTACTCGGCGATTTCTGATGCCAGGGCTCTGGATCGGTCGTAGGCCGGGTCATCAAACATGTCCGCGGGTCCTACTAATCTACCGTCAGCTATCTGGAATCCTAAGGCCATTACCCTTGGTGGTCCGTCGAATCGTACAGGATATGCGTTTTTCTGTCCTACTGGCATTAATGGTCCGTTGTGTGATCCTCTCATCCATCCACCCACTAAGTGGGGGAATGCGAATGGTTCCACAATTTCTCCTGCTGCTGGGAATCCGGATTGTGATCTTACTATGGCTACTGGGTCGTCTTTTCCAACGTATTTACCGGCCATGAGATTTAATCGTTCGGTACTGATGGATGCAGCGATTTCTTTGTCATCCCTTCTGCGGACACGTTTTATGACGTATCTGCTGATGGTACCCAGGAGGGCCAGTAAATCGTACATTTCATCAGGACAGGTCAGTTTTACTTTTTTGTGTTCCATGACATCGTAAACTTCAAATTCAAATCCATTATGCATAGATGGGTCTATTACAAGGCCGGCAGTGCTGAATGGGTCTGCGAACATTTTATAAATGGGCAGGTTAAATGCTCCAGGTTCAGTCTTATCACAACAGAAAACAACCACCGGGTCACTGGGCCTTTCTTTAAATTCCATTTCAGCAACTCCAGGACCCATTCCCTTGATGTTTCCTGAGAATGTGTCGGATAAAAGGTCCTGACCTGCACCATAAAGTTTTAGTTCTTTAGCGATGGCAGTTCCTTCTAAAAATGTATTCCATGCCATTTGATGGATTTCTTCGTTTTCTTCACCCTGGGTGTGGGTCATTATAAGTTCTGTGTCGTCACCACAATTGGTTACATAATAATCAATGAGAAGCTCTTCTTCCTTGGCTTTTCCTAAGATCTCTTCACATTTTTTTAATATTGCGGGGTGAGCTAATCCGTGTCCTGCTATACTACCAACGTCTGCTTTTATCACACTAATGGTGGTTTTCATATTCTATGCACCTCTAAAAAAGTCATGAACGTCTAAAACAGCATTTAAATGCTGAAAAAGGGCGGTTCGAATCAATAATTATAAACCAGTTTTTTAAAAAAAACCAGTGTAAAAACAGTCTTAAGCCTGTTCTTATTAACCCTTTCTTATTGTGAAATTATGATAAGAGAGACATATAAAAGTTACTATGCTCCCTTATCGCCGTCCTCCAGTGACTTAAATATTCCTTCAGGGAATTATTATTCCTTCAGGGAATTATGATTAACCTAACTTTCTTCGAAAATTTTACGAACTGCCTGGGCCATTTCTTTGGTGGTGGACGCGCCCCCCAGGTCCGGTGTGAGAAATGTTCCCTGTTTTAGGACATTTATCAAAGCCTGTTCTAGTTTAAATGCTTCCTGGTGCTCTCCCAAGAACTGGAGCATGAGACAGGCAGATAAAATCATAGCAGCAGGGTTAGCAACACCTTTTCCCGCAATATCAGGGGCAGAACCATGTACTGGCTCAAATAATCCATTATCATCCCCTATATTAGCCGATGGTGCCATTCCTAAACCTCCTACCAACCCAGCACCCTCGTCAGATAATATATCACCGAAAAGGTTGGTGGTTACCAGTACCTGGAACCTATGTGGATCGGTGACCAGGAACATAGCTGCCGCATCCACATAAAATTCATCAGTTTTGATATCCCTGTAATCATCCATATCGTTATATTCCTTGGCAATCTTCCAAAAGGCTTCTCGGAATACTCCATCAGTTTTTCTAAGTACATTGGCCTTATGAACTGCAGTAACTCGGGTTTTACCTCTTTTAAGAGCTTCTTTGAATGCTACATTGGATATGCGCTCGGATGCCTTCCGGGTGATGACCCTTAAAGCAGTGGCCCCTTCTTCAGTGTACTCCTCAATTTCAGAGTAAAGACCTTCGCTGTTTTCCCGAATTATTAAGATATCAAGATCCTCGTAAACTGCTTTTACGCCAGGATATGATTTAACTGGTCTTAAATTGGCATATAAACCTAATTTTTTTCTGAGGGCTAATATAGAACCGGCAGTTTTCTGTTCCGGAACAGAAGTAACTGCTCCAAAAAGGGTTGCATCACTATTTTTCGCCATTTCTAATGTCTCATCAGGTAGAGTAGTCCCGGTATCCTCAAAACAGGCATAACCTGCCCTGGCTTCCTGAAAATCAAATTCCAAATCAGAAGCTTTGAGAATATCCAGGGTTGCTTCCATAACCTCCGGACCTATACCATCTCCAGGTATTACTGTTATTGTGTACATATTATCATCATGTTTCTAGGTAATCTATTTAGATAACCTTTTGTCTAATCTAATTAAAACATTTAACTAAAAAAGGGTAAAATCCACCAATTCCAATTTTTAACATTAAATTTCATAATTAATCATGAATTTTAAGTCAATTTCTATTTTTATGAGAATACAAATGGTGAATATGAGTTCTGTCCAGCCTTATGGTTCCCTCGATCATTAATTATGTAAGAAATATTTAGTTGTAATATAAAATCTACTAAACTGATTGCCCAAACAAATAAACAGGATATAACTTAAAGTAATAATTAACTGTATTTCTGTGGAAAAATGGTATGGCAAAAATATATGGCCTAAAAGAAACATAATATCATTTTATTATAATTGAGACATTTCCATCTGTTGGCATTAAAAATCAATCTAATTACTTTCAAGGGAGATAATGATTATGGAAGTTGAAAAAAACGTCAAAAGACTGATTGAAACTTTAAAAGATGATGATGAACTTGTACAAGTTCAGACTACCGAAATGCTGGAAGAAATTGGAGAACCAGCAGTGGACCAGCTCATTGATTCCCTAGATGATGAGGATAAAAATGTTCGCAAGGGAGCAGCAAAGGTACTGGGCCTGATCGGTGACGTGAGAGCCATTGATCCACTTATCGAAACCATGAAGGATGATAATAAGTGGGTGCGCAGAGCTGCCTCCGGAGCACTAAGTAACATGGGCCAATCCGCAGTAGAACCACTAATCAAGACTCTAAAGGACGAAGATTGGAGAGTTAGAGGAGGGGCCGCATGGGCTTTGAGCAGTATAAAATCCCCTGAATCATTGGATCCTTTAATTGAGGTAATGAAGGACGATAGTGGATTTGTAAGGGCAGGTGCAGTAATGGCCCTGGGAAACATTGGAGGAGAAAAGGCTGAACAAACACTCCAAGAAGCACTTGAAGATAAAAGTGGTTATGTTCGCCGGGTTGCCCAAGGTTTCCTGAATAAAGACTAATTTTTTTCCTTTTAATATTTATTAAGAATAAATTCATAATATTATAAAGAGAATACCAAATAATCAAGGACAGGGTGTGAAATGAAGGTTAGTGTAATTGGTGCATCAGGTAGAGTAGGTAAAGCCGCTGCTTTTTGCCTGGCTGAAGAAAGTGCAGTTAGCGAAGTGGTTCTGTTATCCCGTGAAAAAAGCCTGGGTCAGGTCCAGGGCGAAGCTCTGGATATGAATGATGCCATGGCTGCCAAGGATATTCGGGTGTCCATAACTCCCACTGCCAATTTTGAAGATATAAAAGATTCCAAAATTGTGGTAATTACTTCTGGCAGACCCAGAACTCCTGAAATGACCCGTATGGATGTAGCCATCCCAAATGCTAAAATTATAGCAGAATATGCCCAACTTATCGCTAAACACGCCCCAGAATCCATAATTCTGGTCATCACCAATCCTGTGGATGTTATGACTTATGTGGCTTACAAAGCTTCTGGATTTCCACGAAACAGGGTGATTGGATTGGGAAACCACCTTGACTCCCTGCGGTTAAAAAATCTAATTGCCAAACATTTCAACATTCATGTTAGCGAAATACACACCAGGATCATAGGGGAACACGGAGACCATATGGTGCTGCTTTTAAGCTCCACCTCCATTGGTGGAATACTGGTAAAGTACTTCCCCCAGTACCAGTCCTTTGATGTAGATGCAATTGTAGATAAAGTTAAAAATGCAGGCAGCTACGTCATTAACAAAAAGGGTGCCACTGAATACGGACCTGCCTTCGCTATTTCCAACATTGTTAAAACCATTATAAACGATGAAAAGAGAATACTAACCCTAACCACTTACCTCGACGGTGAAATCGATGATGTAAGCGATGTATGTCTAGGAGTACCGGTAAAGTTAGGTATAAATGGTGTGGAACGAATTATCAGCGGGAAAATGAGTGATAACGAATTAGAAGATTTTAAAACAGCTGCCAGAGTTGTTAAAAACGCCACAAATGAAGTAATGGCATCAGTGGAAGGAAAAGTTAACTTTTCAAAATAGTATATGTCAACTTTTCAAATACTTATTTTAGTGCATTTTTTTGGAAAATTTTCAAATAGAATTTTTAAATGATATCTTATTTTCAAATAATGATTGTTTAGATAGCAAAAAAACTAATTAAAAAAAAATATGTTTAGGGTCTAATTTAATGACCCTGTATCTAAAACATACCCTAAATCTAAAACCTTGTTTTAAAATTTTTAATCTACTAATTTAGTTAGTTCCATTACCAGAAGATTGTTGTGTGTTGGTAGATGGTGTAGTTGTTTCAGTAGGTGTAGCTGTGTCAGCCGTGGTTGTATCCGCTGTGGTTTTGGTGGTGGTTTTGGCTGTGTTGGTGGTGTAGGTAGTTGGAGTATCATCATAACTGCTGCTTGTATCACTGGATTTGTTGGTTACGTTAAGTGTGAAATTTCCTGCAGAGTTCATAATACCTGTGAAATAACCCCCAACAAAACCCCCAACTAATGTAAATACTACTAATACCGCTACTAAAGAAATAGGTACTTTTTTCATATATTGTCTCCCTAATACGCATGATAAAATTTGAATATTTTTTAAATTTTAGATAGTTCTTATTAAATTTCCGAAACTGAAAAAGTTATTTAATGTTTTTTATTTTTCTTATTAAAATATTTCTTTTATAATTTTATTGATCCTGAAAAAGGACATTTGATGTAGTATATATCTCACTGCCCCTATAATAAGCTTATGCCTGAAATTGTTAAATATTATTAATTGTAAGTTAAATATTATTTTAGTTTTTCCAGGATCTAGATTTATTAATTCTATGATCTGACCCAAATAAATCATTAGATCTTAAAAAAAGAAATAAAAAAGGGGAAAGAATTGTTATCCAGTCTCCTCTGAAAGATAGTTGTACACAAATGCAGCTAAAACAGCTCCTACTATGGGGCCTATAATATATATTGGGAAGTATATCCACAGGTTAGAACCTCCCAGGAGCAGATCTCCCAAGTAGGGCCCAAAGGTTCTGGCAGGATTTAATGATGCGCCGGTGATGTTTCCCAGTGTGGTTATCGCACCAGCAACAGTTAACCCAATTATCAATCCTGCAAATCCCGGTGGGGCTTCCCTATCAACTGCCACTCCCATTATAGCCAGCATTAGAATGAAAGTTCCAATGGCTTCTGCCAGGATGGCTTGAAAATAACCAATTCCCTCAAATGGTGCTGTAGCACCCAGGCCTCCGGTAGTTACTGCACCCATTCCAATTATATAGGCCAATGCAAAACTGGCCAGAGCTGCTCCAACGAGTTGAGCAACCAGGTAGGGTGCCACATCGCGTGATGGGAATTTTTTCACGGACCACAGTGCTATGGTCACTGCGGGGTTGATATGACAACCAGATATCTTTCCAAATGCATAGATACACGCACTTATAGCTAATCCAAAGGCTAAACCTATTGCTAACCAATCCCCCAGACCTCCCATGGCTCCGATTCCAATGTTAAATGAGTTGGGAGGTGTTTGACCTGAACTTATCATCAGGGTGATGATTGCAGCTCCAGTACCGAAAAAGACAAGTATAAAAGTCCCGATAAGTTCAGCCACTGATCTTTTCATTAATGAAACCATTTAATTATCCCCCTTTAGCTTCATGTTTAAGTGCATGGTTACAGTATTTACACAGTATCCTAGGCAGTGTTTCTTTAAGTTTTTCTGCAGGGAAAGGGTACCCTCCACTCCATATCTCAGTTTCCTGTCGGATTGCGTGGTCCATGCATAATCCCATACCACAAACTATGCAGATGGCAACTGCATCTGTTGATTTACCTTCTTCTGCACAAATATAACATTTCATCGATTTACCCCCGAAAATTCATTTTTTAATTAATGATCCGTTTTAAAAAAAATGGAATGTTTAAGTAGATAGTAAGTTTAGATAACTATCTACATTACTTAAACACTCTTAACCCCTAACCGAAATTTAACCATTAAATCTCTGAGGATTATACTGCTTCTTTCCACTGGCAGTGATTGTGCCTGAAGTCAACCAGTGATGCTGCAGCACAGTTTTTGCAGGTCCGTACTGGGGAAGCAGGACTTTCTTTGTGCAGGGCTATGATGTTGGTCATCAAGGTGGCAGTTACCGGTTCACTGGTTAAAAGGCAGGGATAATCCGCTAGTCTCATGAGTGATGAAAACCGGACTGTAATGGCACATGCAGGGTAAGTGTAACGCTGCGGATTCATGACCACCTCGTTCTGGTGAACAGGTTCTAAGTCAACCTTAAATCCAGCTACTTTAGGTATCAATATACCTGAAGAGCCATTAAGTGCCTTGCGTGCCTGATCAATGTACCCCCATCCACGGTAGATCATGTCCATGAAGTCACTGTTGTGGAGTTCAGCAGCAGCTCCCCTGGTGGGGTAAAGTTGCACGTAGTTGTGGAATCTTTTGGTTAATAGGTCCACCACTGCTGGTGCGTTGAAACCGTCCAGCTCCAGTATGTACTCCACTGCACAGGCAGATGCTCCGGTTGCCAGGGAAAGAACTTCATATTCACTCTTAAAGTCAGGAAGAGCCTTTTTCAAGGTTGCATCCATCACATTGGTGGTGGCTTCAATTATGGCCATTGTCACATCGTCTTTGCACATGTTGAATGTGGATTGGGCAATATGGTGGGATATGTCACCCACACAGTAAGCAGGGACTGTAAGGATATTACCATAATGGACATCATCTTCCATTGCAGCAATTATTGTACTTTCCATTTTATCCCTGTATTGGGCCATGTACTTCCTTACATCGAAGGAAGAGTGTCCAGCATTGTCCATGAGTTCAGCCTGGGCTTCAACCGGGTTCTGGTAGATATGTTTGATTTCAACGATTTCCTTCTCAACTGCCTGGGCTACAGTGGCCCCATTTTCAATTTCATTGGCGAATACTTCACCAATACCATAGGAAGTGTTCATTCCCCACGATTTAGCAGATAATATAGCCTGTTTATGTTTTAGAGGTATGTCCACAGTTTTAACTATACGATTTATGGTATTACTGGTACTGCCAGGCATCAGGGCAAAATCAACCACACAGGTTGGTCCGTAGAATCCACCATACCTGCGGACTACTTCTTTACCAATTAAAGCTTCTGCTTTTCCTATGGCCTCAATGAATTTAGAGAGACTCCCCTCAAAGTCAGGGTCTTCATCGCGAAGTATTTCCAGTACCACTGGCGTTTGATAGTGTTCCACGAAAGGATCATCTTCTGGTCTGATGGTATCGGTTAAGCTGTCCAGAATGTTGTAATGAGCCTTCACGGAATTTACATGAAGGTTAATAACTGATTCAGATTGTTCGGCAGTTGCTTCCATTTTCTGCACTACATCAAGATATGCCTTGGTATCTTTAATATGGAATTGAGTTCCCCTTTTATTTTTAACGGTTTCTACATCGGCTTTTTGAGCCATCATTGCTTCTTGAACCATTTTTTCATAAAGTCCAACCATTAAATCACCCTCTTTTTTACTAAAAAAAATCTACTCAAACAAATTAATATATTGATCTCCAAATCATTTATGAGTTTCGACAACTAGAATAATAATTGGTTAAAATCTTATTTTTACCTATTAAATGTAAAATATTTGTTTTATTATCTAAAGAGAATATAAAATAATAAAAAAACAGTTAATAATAATTTTATTCCATTCAAATCTATTAATATTTAAATATTCTTTTAAAATCCCAGTTAAATTGATAAATTTTCTTAATTATCTTTAATGCACTTGATAAATTCAATGCATTAGTATAGCGATGAAATTAGATGTTGTCCCTTAACACTCCTTCACTCAGAAAAATTTATATGAATGTTCAGTTATAATCTAACTTATACTATGATTTTTAAACATTGTACAACATGATCACGGCATTATGAATTTTATTTCAAATTTATGTCCAATCGGAACATGATTTCCGGTAACTTTATATTCTATGTTTGTTAAATATAAATGCTTATCAACAAAATAATTAAAAAGGCATGAACATGATGAAAATAGGTATTTTAGACTTGCAGGGAGACGTTTCCGAGCACCAGGTAATGACCGAAAAAGCCGTAACAAAAATGAACCTGAAAGCAGATGTTTTGAAGGTTAAAACAGCCTCAGAAGTAGCAGAGTGTAATGGAATTGTTATTTCTGGAGGGGAAAGCACTGTAATCGGGAGACTTATAAAAGAAAACAATATTGACACGGTCATTAAAGAAAACCAGATACCCGTACTGGGTACCTGTGCAGGTATGGTGCTGTTAGGTCAACAAACCGACTATGAACAACCCTTACTGGGTTTAATACCTATGAAAGTTAAAAGAAACGGTTTTGGACGACAAAAACTGTCATTTGAAGCCGAATTAAATCTTAAAACCATTGAAGATCCGTACCCTGGAGTTTTCATCAGAGCACCCTATGCCCTAGATGTGAAAGATGAGGCAGTTGTACTGGGGCAGATTCATGACAAAATCATTGCCGTGGCTTATAAAAATCACCTGGCCACTGCATTTCATCCCGAACTTACTGGTGATACTCGAATTCACGAACATTTCATAAAGGAGGTATTAAATTGTGTGGAATAGCAGGAGTGGTATTTAAAGATAAAAAACTTCACCCAGTGGGTAAATTCATGACCCGCATGCTTGATGCTCTCCAGCACAGAGGTCCCGATTCAGCAGGATTCGCACTGTACGGTGGTCTCGGACTGCGAGAACATGAATATCTGTTAAACATTGAAGTCAAAGAGAAACCTGGACTCTTAGAAAATGTTAAAAGCACCGTCAACACCGCTTTCCAAATTGAAAGCGAAGAAATCATCCCATCAGTTGAAAATTACATCATATACCGATGTAAAGTTAATTTAGAATCATTTTCACAGTTAAAACCACTGATAATGGATGTAGACAAAATTGAAGATGTGATTGTCCTAAATGGAGCCCATTCCTTTGAGATGATTAAAGATGTAGGGCTGGTCAAGGATATAGCTGCCCGTTACAACACCGAGGATAAAATGGGTACCCATGCCATTGGCCACACCCGTTTCTCCACTGAAAGTATTGTGGACCGCTACCACGCACACCCTTTCCAGAGTTACATTATTCCCGACATCACTGTAGTTCACAACGGTCAGATAACTAACTACTGGAAGATAAGGGACCCATTAGAGCGTAAAGGACATATTTTCGAGACAGACAACGACACAGAGTGTATTGTGCACTACATCGCCGACAAATTATCTCAGAATTACAGTCTGGAGGAAGCCCTGGAACAGTCCGTGAAGGACATGGATGGTCCATTTTCTTATATTGTGGGTACACCCAACGGAGTGGGAATTGCCAAGGACCAGCTGGGCCTCAGACCAGGTGTTATGGCAGAAAACGACGAAGTCTTTGCCATTGCCTCTGAAGAAGTGGCTCTGAGGGAAGTTATGGACACATCAGATATTGAACAGATCTCACCAGGGGAGACCCGTGCTTACACCATTTAGGATGTGGAACAATGCAGGAATTCAAAATAAACGCTCAACAAAAAACATCCAGGGAACTTAATCGAGCCATTAAAAAGGCAGCCCCTGAAAATGACCGCATCATAATTGAAAACCCCAATGCCATGCATTACATAGCAGCAGGATTAACAGAATCCGTTGAATTAGTGATTGATGGCTCAGCAGGTTATTTCGTTGGTACCATGATCCACGGTGCCCGGGTGCACATCAATGGAAATGCAGGCTGGTTCCCAGCAGATAACATGACTGAAGGAGAGGTTATCATCGATGGTTCAGCTGGAGACGGTGTGGGCCAGGGAATATACGGGGGCACAGTTGTAGTACGCAAAAGTGTAGGCTCCCGTACTGGGGAAATCATGAAAAATGGAACCATCATCGTGGGTGGTAACTCCGGATTCATGAGCGGACTATTCATGATGGGTGGCCGTATTATCATCCTGGGGGACATCTCCGAAGATGCAGGTGAATCCATTATCAGAGGAACCATCTACGTAGGTGGTGACATTAAGAGTCTGGGTAAAAACGCCAAGATAGAAGAACTGGAAGAAGAAGAAAAAGGAGAATTAAGGGAACTCCTGGAAGGATACGATTTCCACTTGGAAGAAGAAAAATACCAGAACTTCCGTAAAATAGTGCCACGCAGTGCTCGGCCATTTTATGGTCAGGAATCAGAGGAGGGAAAATAATGACCAATAACAACCAGAAAAGTGTTACCCTCGTGGGAACTCCCTGCCATATCATTGCCGCCGAAAAAATGGAACACTACCCTGAAATCCTGGGAGATTCTCCAGTTGATTTCAAGTTAGGACTCTTCTGCATGGAAAACTTCTCCCATACATACTTAAAAGAGTTCCTGAAGCAGAATGACATTGAAATGGATGATATTGATCAGTTCCGAGTGGAGAAAGGACACCTCTGGACTTACCTCAAAAATGGTGATGTATTTAAAGTTCCCCTATCCCAGGCCAAAATCTGCATGAGGAAAAACTGCCAGGTATGCATGGATTACACCTCAGAACTGGCGGATCTGTCAGTAGGATCCGTGGGCTCAGACCCTGGATGGTCCACCATCATCATCCGAACAGAAAAAGGACTTAAAGCTTTAAGTAAAGCTGAAAATGAAGGTTACATTGAAACCAAACCCATCACACAACAAGGTCTCAAATTACTGGAGAATTTAGCTAATAAAAAGAAAACAGAAAACAGGAATGAAATAAAAAAGCGTGAATCTGTTGCCAGACCTGTACTCTACCGCAGATATATCAACGATGAAGAATTCATTGAAGAAGTCTCATCCTGCCAGTTTAAGGACTTAAAGTCAGATGTGGTTGATGTGGGTAGCTGTGTGCTTTGCGGAGCCTGTTATTACGTGTGTCCGGAGAACATAATATCCATAGAAGACCGTAAACCCCAGTTGAAGGGAACCTGCCCAGAAGGATGTAATTTGTGTTACGTGGCCTGCCCCCGCACATATCTATCCCAGGAAGTTTTAAGCAGGGATCTTGACCAAAAAGCACTTGGAGACTATTTGAAGATAGTCTCTGCCCGTGCAGAGGGTGTGGATGGTCAAGACGGAGGAGTGGCTACCTCAATTTTAAATTGCATTCTAGATGAAAATATAACCGATGAAGTAATTGTTGTGGATAAAATGGATGATAATCCCTGGAAACCACAGGCCATCCTGACTTCCCAGACTGAAGAGGTTACAAAAGCTGCTGGCACCAAATACTCTGCTGCACCAGTTTTCAAAGTACTCAAAAGTAATGATAGAGTGAATTCCAAAAAGGAGGTGTCCTAGATGCCTTTTAAGATTGAAAGAAATCAGGAACTTTGCAAGAGAAATTTCGATCGCCCTGGTTGCTGCTGGTATTTATGTGACAACCGGGATGAAAACCTGTGCCAAAACTGTTACTCATGCTATAACAACTGCCCCCATGATGTTTACGAAATAGTGAACGACGAACCATTCCCTTTACACCATGAAAACTGTGTGGGCTGCCGTATATGTGAAGAGATGTGTCCAAATCAGGCCATTGAGGTAAATGCAGTTCCGGAAGACCGGAGAAATGTGTGGAGTTTAAACGACCTGGTGGAGATAAACCGAAAATCAACTGAAGGATCCTACAAAGTCAGGGGATGCGGTGCAACCAGGGTGATACCCACCTTCGACGATCTGGTTATAGTACCGGCTCAGGTTTCCCGGCCCCCAATTGACAAGTACCGGGAGCCCTGCAATACCAGAGTAGTTCTGGGAAGCCGTTACGCTGAAAACCCACTGGTTATAGATACACCCATTATGATCGCTGCCATGAGTTTCGGAGCCCTTTCCAAGGAGGCTAAGATTGCCCTGGCTATGGGTGCTACCCTTGCTGGCACTGCTACCAACACTGGTGAAGGAGGAATGCTCCCTGAAGAACGTAAATACGCCAAAAAACTCATTGCTCAGTATGCTTCTGGTCGTTTCGGTGTCAGTGCCGATTACCTGAATAACTCCGATGCAGTGGAGATCAAAATAGGCCAGGGAGCCAAGTCTGGTATGGGAGGACACCTTTTAGGAGAGAAGGTTACCGCTGAGGTCTCCAAGATCAGGATGATACCTGAAGGTACCGATGCCCTCAGCCCTGCCAGGCACATGGACATTGTGGGGCCTGAAGATCTGAGCATGAAGATCAGCCAGCTCAGGGAAATCACCAACTGGCAAGTGCCCATAATGGTGAAATTCACCAGTGGAAGGGTCAGTGATGATGTGAAAATAGCTGCCAAGGCTGGAGCAGATGCCATTGTGGTGGATGGTATGCAGGGAGGAACTGGTGCCGGACCAGATGTGGTCACTGAACACAGTGGAGTGCCCACCATTGCAGGCATAGTGGAAGCTGATGAAGCCCTTAAGCACATCAACCTTAGGGAAGAAGTAAGCCTGATTGCTGCAGGAGGCATAAGGAACGGCGCCGATGTTGCCAAAGCCATAGCACTTGGAGCAGATGCATGTTACATTGCCACTAGTGCCCTGGTAAGCATTGGCTGCAGAGTCTGTCAGATGTGTTACGCTGGAACCTGCCGTAAAGGAATCGCCACCCAAAATCCCCAGCTACGCCGTAGACTTGACTACATAGAAGGTGGTAAAAGAGTGGCCCGTTACATTGAAGCCATGACTGAAGAAGCAGTGATGCTCACCCAGCAGGCAGGTAACACCGATTTACTTAAACTGGAGAAGGATGATCTGCGGGCCCTAACCGTAGAATCATCTGCCATGACTGGAGTGAAAATGGCTGGTTTGGAATCCCCCATAAGGAGCTAAAACACTTAATGCTCCTTTCTTATTTTTTTCCCAGTTTATCATCGTTTTTTAGTCTTTTAAATCAAAAAAATTAATATGGTACTTTTTCAATATTTTATGTTAATTAATTCTAATTAAAACCAGCACAATGAGCTTTTCCAATGGTTTCCAATAAGATTATTAAATTTTAAAATACTATTTTTCATGACCCCAATATTAAATTAAACAAGTTAATATTAAGTTTAAAATCTTTATATTCCTTTTTCTGATTTTTAAATGCAAAAATTATATATATAACAAAATCCATAATCGGAAGTATGTTTCCCCCATCCTATTGCCACTCATTTCCGGGGCTCTTTTTAAAAATGTAACCGGATGATACAATATAGGGGATATCTTTAAAACATGTTGAAAGTGGAAAAAAATAATTTAAATAGTTGTTTTATAAAAAGGAGGAAAAATTAATGGATCCTGTTCTTAGTAGTGGTGATACTGCCTGGATGTTAATATCCACTGCCTTGGTAATTCTCATGACCATACCAGGAGTAGCCCTATTTTATGGAGGGCTTATTCGCCGAGAAAACGTTTTAAACACAATGTTTCTTTCATTTATCACATTCTCAATCGTGAGCGTGCTCTGGTTCATATATGGATATGATTTAGCCTTTGGAAGCGATGTTATGGGGATAATAGGTGCTCTTACCAACCCATTTTTCAATGGAGTGATTGAGTCAAACTCTCTGGCTACACTAGCACCCACTATTCCCACTGGACTCTACGCCATATTCCAGATGACCTTCGCCACCATAACCGTGGCCCTGATATCTGGTGCAATAGTAGAACGTATGAAATTTTCTGCCTGGTTGGTCTTTGTTCCAGTCTGGTTGACCCTGGTTTACCTTCCAGTAGCCCATTGGATGTGGGGTGGGGGATTTTTAGCCCAATGGGGAGCATTAGACTTTGCAGGAGGAACAGTAGTTCACTTAAGTTCAGGTGTAGCTGCTCTGGCACTGGTATTGCTTTTAGGCGTCCGTAAAAATTCAAAATTATTGCCCCATCACCTTGGTTATTCAGTAATTGGTACGGGACTGTTATGGTTTGGATGGTTCGGATTCAACGCAGGTTCGGCATTGGGAGCTACAAATCTAGCAGTTTCTGCAATGATCGTTACCAATGTTTCTGCCTGTGTGGGAATGCTGGCCTGGGTACTGATGGATAAACTGAACACTGGAAAACCAACATTACTGGGCGCTTTATCCGGAGCTATAGCCGGTTTAGCTGCAATAACCCCTGCAGCAGGTTACGTTAACGTTACCTCAGCTATTGTAATTGGTTTTGTTGCATCAATAATCTCTTACTATGCCGTGTCACACTTAAAACCACTCCTGGGCTACGACGATGCCCTAGATGTATTCGGAATACACGGTGTATGTGGTATTGTAGGAACATTAGCCGTGGGTATCTTTGCGACACCCCTCATAAACAGTGCCATTAAAGGAGGATTGATTGCAGGTAATGCCGGGCAGATAGTTGTTCAACTCCTGGCTATAGTCATAATTGGGGCTTATTCGTTCATATTAACCCTCATCATCGCCAAAGTTATTGATATGACCATAGGTTTAAGGGTTGAGGATGCACATGAAGTTCAGGGACTGGACCTTAACCAACATGAGGAATCCGGTTACAGACTATCATAGGCAGCTTTAAAAATACAAAGCTGCCATACACCCTTATAGAGATCATAGAGGTGATGAAATGAAAAGAATCATAACGATCATCAGACCTGATAAACTGGAAGATGTTAAACAGGCCCTGGAAGAAATTGGTTGCCATGGACTGACAGTCAAAGAAGTTAAAGGACGGGGAATACAGCTAGGAATTACTGAAAGTTACCGAGGCAATGACTACAAAGTGGATCTACTTCCCAAAACTCAACTGGAAATTGTGGCCAAAACAGAGGATGTTGACGGGATCGTTGACACCATTGTCAAAAGCGCCCAGACCGGTTGCATTGGAGACGGGAAAATATTTATATCTGCTGTAGAAGATGTAGTGCGGATTCGTACAGGAGAAAGGGGAGAAAAAGCTATATAATTTTTTAAAGCTGAATTTTTCCTCTTTTTCCTCTTTTTTTAATTTTTTGATAAGTGTAATTTGGATATAACAATTCATTAATTCTATTCATCAATTATGCAATTTTTCAAATAATTCTCATAATTTGATGTACTAATCCTCAAAGGATCCCCCTAGGAACTTGCCACAAATCCAAAGTATGTTCTTTTAATTACATTTTAACCAAAACATTTATAAGGAGGAAGGTACAATGATTTGTTGTCGGAAGTATGCTTCCGATATCCGGTAAATGGGGTGAATTTTTCATGAAATAAATAAAATGAAAAAATAGGAAAAAAGTGCTTTAGGCCTTTGACCTAAGCCCATAACAACCAAAAATATCTCTAATAAATAAAAAAATAGTGTTTGTATCTCTGTTTACAAATATCTTTAAAAAAAAGCCAAATTTAAAGAAATAAGATGAATAAAGGAGGAAAAAATCAATGGACCCTGTTTTAAATAGTGGTGACACCGCCTGGATGCTCATCTCCACTGCACTGGTAATGCTCATGACAGTGCCAGGAGTAGCTCTCTTCTACGGTGGTCTTGCCAAGAAAGTAAATGTATTAAACACAATGTTTATGTCTCTAATTGCGTTCTCCATTGCCAGCATTGTCTGGGTACTTTACGGTTATCAATTCGCATTTGGAGCCGATATGTTGGGAGGACTAATTGGAAACCCTGCAAATCTCCTGTTTAGTGGAATAGGAGTTGATCAGTTATCCACACTTGCCCCAACCATACCTGAAACCGTCTACATTGCCTTCCAGATGACCTTCGCCGCCATCACCGTGGCACTGATATCTGGAGCAGTAGTGGGGAGAATGAAAGTCTCTTCATGGATAATATTCTCCATTGCCTGGTTATCCCTGGTATACGTACCTATAGCTCACTGGGTATGGGGTGGAGGATTCCTGTTCCAATGGGGTGCACTGGACTTCGCCGGTGGTACTGTTGTACACATCAACTCTGGTGTAGCTGCCCTGGCCCTGGCCCTGTTACTAGGTAAAAGGAAAGACACCAAATTACTACCACACCAGCTCGGTTACTCAGTTATTGGTGCCGCACTACTATGGTTCGGCTGGTTCGGATTCAACGCAGGTTCAGCCTTAAGTGCTGGTGGACTGGCTGGTCAGGCTTTCATAAACACCAACACCGCAACCGCAGCAGCAATGGTCTCCTGGGTAATAATCGACTACCTCAAAACCGGTAAACCAACCTTACTTGGAGCAATATCCGGTGCAATCGCAGGATTAGTTGCAATAACCCCTGCAGCAGGTTTCGTAACGTTGCAAGCTGCTGTTATCATTGGTCTGGTAACCAGTGTGGTTTCATACTTCGCCATAAGCTACCTAAAACCCAAACTGGGCTACGACGATGCCCTGGATGTATTCGGAATACACGGTATGTCTGGTATATGGGGTGCACTGGCCACAGGTTTATTCGCAGCACCATTCATCAACTCCCTGGGAACCGGAGTATTCTACGGTAACCCTGGACAGATTGTAACTCAAATCCTCGCAATTGTAATAGTAGCTGCTTACAGCTTCATTGCAACCCTGATAATCGGGAAAATCATTGACATTGTCATTGGACTGCGCGTGGAAGAAAAAGAAGAAATCGAAGGACTGGACATCACTCAACACGAGGAAACCGGTTACAGGATTTAATTAGAATATGCGCAAGCCCTGAGGTGATATGATGAAAGAAATAGTAGCCATAATTCGACCAAACAAATTAGACGAAGTTAAAGATGCCCTCGAAAAAATCGGATGCCATGGAATAACCGTGACTGAAGTTAAAGGTCGTGGAAGGCAGTTAGGTATAACCGAAAGCTACAGGGGAAGTGATTACAGAATCGACATGCTACCCAAAACCCGTCTGGAAATCGTTGTAGCAGATGAGGATTTAGATGGTGTTATTAAATCTATAGTAGAAACAGCACAAACCGGTGACATTGGAGATGGAAAAATCTTTATCTCCCCGGTAGAAGACGTTGTCCGTATCAGAACAGGAGAAAGGGGAGAAGAAGCCGTCTAAAACCCTCCAAAAATCCACTTTCAACCCCCCCTTTCCCTCCTTTTTTCTTTTTTTAATAAGTACCATGATTAAGCAGATTACATATTATGGCAGATATTATTTTTCTTGAAAGTTAAATCTAAAAATTTAAATCCAATTTTACCATGTGAAATTACTATTCTAACTACCATTATAACTGAAACTGTTTTGAACTGAAACTATTCTAACTGAATTTAAAATAAATTAATCCACAAAGAAAAAACTTATTTTATAAACTCTGGTTTTATAAACTCTAAAATAAAGGGTAATTAATAAAAAAAATAATGAAATTTAATGGTGACTATAAATGCCTGAACTACCCAGTGTGGAGATCTTCAAACAGTACTTTGATAGAACCTCCCTCCACCAACCAATAACCAACGTGAATGTGGTAAGTCCAGAAATTTTGGTGGAAACCAGCACCACTCAAATGAAAGAATCCCTAGAAGGACACGAATTTACAGATAGCATTAGATACGGGAAATATCTCTTTGGAAAACTGGATAATGACCTGTTTTTGATAATGCACTTTGGAATGACTGGTTACTTACATTATGATACAGAAAATAGTTCCAGATATCCGCGACTACTCTTAAAATTTTCAGATGGCAACTTCCTGGCCTTTGATGATGCCCGTAAATTCGGGAAACTGGGCTTAACCCATGACCCTGATGAATTCATCGCAACGAGAAGATTGGGTCCTGATGCCCTGGAAGTGAATTTTGAAGATTTTCAGGAAATTTTCAGGACCAGAAAAGGTATGATGAAACCATTACTCCTGAACCAGAACATTTTAGCTGGTATTGGTAATCTTTACGCTGATGAAATACTCTACCAAAGCAGAGTACACCCCATGACCCATGCAAATCTGTTAGATGATCAAGAATGGGAACAACTCTTTAAGAATATGAAAAAAGTACTCCATAAAGCCATAGAATATAATGATGATATTAAATCCCTTCCAGGATCATATCTTCTCCCTCATCGCCAAAAAGGAGGAAAATGCCCTGAAGGCGGAGAAATGGAGATTATAAAGGTTGGCGGTCGCACCACATTCCTTTGTCCATCCAGACAGAGGATGATAATGGATTAACAATTTATGATAAATACCAAAATTTTATAGGAATAAAGGTTCATCTATAATAATCACTGAATCAAATGATGAGGGGCAATAGAAAATGATTAAAAAATCAACAGTGGCCCTAATGGCCTTGATAGTTTTAATGGTAATTGTTTCTGGATGCACCACTAACAATAACAACACCACCCAGAATAACACCCAGAACCTTTCTAACCAGGGTAATAACAACAGCAATAACAGCAACACTACCAATACCACCAACAGCACCAAAGTAATGTCAAAGGAAGAAGCAAAAAAGATAGCCCAACAATACGTTGACGAACCCGGTGTAACAGCTGGAACTCCCGTACTCAACACAGTTAATGGAAGACAAATATATGTGGTTCCCCTGTACGATAATGGGCAGGCAGTGGGTGAGATAGAACTCGATGCTGTGACTGGAGAGAATTTGGGAGGGGCTGGTGGAGCGCCATAATCACCAAAGCCGTGAAGAACGTTCCATAAGTTGCCTTCATAGCCCCTGCAGGGTAGGGAAGGTTTCAATTGGTGTCTGTTGCGTTTTTCTGGTCTCCAAGTAGTGGGCAATCTAGTCAGTTACTCATGTGGTGGCAATACGAAACTCTCAACACCCATATTAATTTAATCTTTTTATTTTATTTTATATCATAATGTCTCATCTTGGAAATATCCATGAGTATAAACTACAACCAAAAACAGATATCAAAAGCAAGATACATAAAAAATTACATAGGCGCCTATAATTCCCGAGAACCTTCGTTTCTCTTTTTCTTTTTAAAAATAATAATTTTACATATGCAATGCTATTTGAACCACTGTTCAGGATCTATATTCATAAATACTCCCCTAATTCAAGCAAACCTTTTTAAAGTTTTTTTCGCTTAAATTGTATGAATAGTGATAGTAATATAATTATCAATGCCCCTAATTGAGTATAAAATTCTATTGACAGTTTAAATGGCAAATACAGATAGGCTAATATCCATATTACTACTTGAAATATGGTTATGCCGAAACAAGCAATAAAAAATTTTTTAGATAAATAAATTTCATTAAGGAACACTCCCACTATTATGATAAAGATTGGAAGGAAAAAAAACAGATCCAAAATGGATTTAAAACTCAAAAAACTGAATAAAAAATCAATTAATAACCATAATCCACCAATGATCATGATAATCTGAATTAGAGTCATGCTAAACTTGCTTTCATATTTCTTCAAATTTATTCACATCCTCCACATTTTTATTATTACCTCACATTTATTTGAACAACCAAATACTAACTGAATATTTTTTTAAATTGTTAGTACCTAAGATTCCTCAGGAATCCATACTGGATTATTCCAGTATTCTTGAATCTCTTGCATACCTCCAATAAATAAGGGGTAAAAACCTCCGACTAATACACCGGCTGCACCATATGGTCCGCCAAAAGTTCCTATAGCTACAGTTGCAAACAAATAAAATCCAATCTTCCCCGCACCAGCGGCTATATGCTGTTCATTTTCCCAGTTATATTTCATTCCAGGATGTGTTACTTCTGCAACATAACCCCACATATAAGGAGATGTATTGGGAGAAGATATTGTGTTAAATATAGCTGCAGTTAAAAGTGCCCAATTCCTAAATGATGATGTGTTATTATAAACATTTCCAAAGAAATCATAAGCTAACTCTGTCTGGAGATTAGGAAAACAATAAGCTCCATAATAACCGTTGACTGTGTTTACGTCTCTCATAATTCCGGTCTCAGAGTCAAATATTAACATCAAATCGTTTCGACCAACAATTTTATATATAAAACATCCATTTTGAGCGAACATTTCAAGTTCTGCACCATTAAAGAACGAATAGAGCATGTCTTGAGTTACAGATCCGATTTCACATGATGCAAAATTTGCGTACTGATAGTCAAATTCTAGATTTCTCATTATCCCATATTCGATTGTGGAGATGCACGAAGAACAGGCATAATTGAAACCTGCCATATTGGATAGTTTTCCAACAGTAGTAATTCCCATACTATGGTCACATTCCAGGGTTAGGTAAGTCTGGTAAGCATCATCACCCACCGAAACTATTACTGGGTGAGTTCTACTCCAAGTTACATTGAATTCATTGGCTGCTGCATCAGCCAAAATATCATGACAGTAAATCATCATCAAAGATGTGAAAAAGGTTCCGTAAGCTGCTTTCATAGAACCTCTGGGATATAGGAGGTTTCCATTGGCATCGGTTGCGTTTTTCTGGTCTGCCCAGTACTGTGCAATCTCGTCGGTGACTTTGGTGGTGGCAATGGCGAAACTCTTAACACCTTCATATTCTGCTATCCCCAAACTACCATCCATATATAGAATCTGACTGGATCTATTAATAATATTTCCGGTGAAGTTAAGATTTATTGTGCTGTTAGTTTGAGGATCGGTTATGGTCATTGCTGGAGCAATCACTCCAGGATAAGATAAATTGACTGTCAGGTTGTCTATGAATTCCAGTCGGTGATTCTGGACAAATTGCAGTTCAGTACTGTTTAAATTGTAGCGGGTTGCTGTGTCATTCCAGAAATTAGGAAGTGTGTCTGGATCTAAACCAATCTGAGTGAATAAATTGTTTGCACATAATATGGCTCTGAAAACTTCCACACGATAACGGTTTCTCCAAGTGAGATAAGCCGGACTAACATACGATTCGCTTTTGACCACAACCCCGTTAACAATTAACTCCAGTTCACCATTAAAGACATATGCATTCTTCCAGAGTACACTGACCCAAGTAACAGAACTATTCAAAGGTACAGTATAAGTTAAACTAACTGGCTGGTTAGTAGAGTTATCCTTGGCTGTGCTGGTAATGTTTATTATTACTACACCTGGAGCTATAACTGCCTGTGTGGAAACGTTTTGATTATCAAGTCCAGCGTAAACAGTGACAGTTCTGGATTGGGTAGTGCCCAGATTCAGAATTGTGGTAGCTTTACCCTTAAGAGTGGGTGCCGAACTGATAATAGTCCCGAAGTTAGTGGCGAAATTCACTGGGATACCGTTGGGAATATGTCCCTGGGATGATGTATCTCCTCCCTGGTTATTATGGGTTAAATCTATAGTTATGCTCGTATTTCCGCCAGAATTTGTGGACGAAATATTATCAATATTTAAAAATAGCCAGGGATTGTAAAAAACAGTGCTGTTTTTGTTCCATATATTATAACTAGTAGGTGGTGTTGTCGTGGAGTTAATGTAAGTCACTGTGTTATTACCCCACCAGTTGTTGGTTGCGTTAACTGTACTATTATTTGAAACTCTGAGCCCATATGTAACTTTTCCACTGATCCGATTGAAATGTATCTCGGCCGTAGAATTAGAAAGAAAAATTCCAGTTACACCATTATATTCACTGGTTATATCATTCTCATATATCTGAATATTTCCACAATTGCTGATTATAATTCCACAATTTTTAATAATGTTTTCACTGATCCGGGCACTGGAATGATTCGCAATATATATTCCCACATCCTCAATGTAATTCCCAGATATGATGTTATCCCGTGAATAATTACTTAAACGAATACCATAATCTTCCATGACCCATGTCACGCTGTTATCATACAGATTGTTGTTACTTGAATTATCTAACGAAATTCCACCACTATTATCGCCAGAAAAAGTGTTACCAAATATGGTATTATAATCTGAATCAATTAGCATGATCCCATTGGTCTCGGTTATCACATTTCCCGTGATAGAGCAGTTCTGAGTGGAATTTAAGAGTATTGCTTGGTAGTTGGTAAATCCTATAATGGTAAAGCCATTGATAATAGACCCACTGCCCATATTAGTAATTGTAAATACAGGTTTAGATGTATCTAGAGGTCCTAATATAACATTACTTCCTGAAACAGGAGTTATGGTAACCTTTTTGCTAACAAAGATATTTTCTTGGTATATCCCACTATTTACATATATTGTATCTCCGTCTTTTGTTTTGGAACTGTCAATCGCTGCCTGAATGGAACAGTAACGGTCATTATTTACCATAACCGTGGCTACTGGGAAAAGATTAATATATTCAAAACTAGAACCAGGATCATTTACATAGATTACTGGCACGAATTCTACAGTATTCCCACTTGGATAATTGAAGGTAAAGTGGAATGTGTTCTGGAACTTCAGTCGATTATGCTGTATGAAATAAAAATCTCCAGCAGTGATGTTAGCATCGTTTCGTATGTCTTGCCATATCTGATTAACACGTTCTGTATCCCCTACATTGTATGCACGGTTTAAACTGTAAATGTATGGAAGATCATAACCAACAAAGTCACGTGAACCCCGAGAGTGGCGGGACTCTGGGAAATAATTTAACAAATTAGGATCTAACCATTTTGCCCAGTACCATGAGGGTTGCAGACAACCTCCATTGGTAACCTGCTTATTTAACACCATAACATCATCCACATAGACATCAACTTCACTCATGTATATCTGTCTAAGATGATTATCTACAAAAATAAAAAGTGGGTCTTCAATCTGTTTTATGGTAACAGTTACCCAGCTTCCAGATTCATTCATAGGAATTTGCTGAATGATATCAAAAAGAACATAATCATGATACAAAGACTCATCAAGCTCATCGCAGAAAAAAAATTCAGATTCAGAGAAAAATTTCTGAATATGTATCTGACCCTGAGTATTGATAACATAATCCCAGCTTTGAACCGTTGCCTGATTTCCCGCATCATCCACTGCCATGAATTTTAATGTAAGAGTCTTAATAATAGTCAAAGGAACAGCATATCTTGAGCTGGAAGTTGTGGGGGTATCACCATTGGTTGTATAATAAATAACAGGGTACGGGTCAAGGTTATCTGTCGCATGCAAAATAACAGTCGGATATTTGTTGAAAGTTCCGCCATTAATACTAGAATTAACAGTTGGTGCAGTTGAGTCAATAGTATAACTCAAAGATTGCACAGGACATATATTACTTGTAAAATCACGCGCATAGAACTTTAAAATCGTCAAACCCTGATTAAAAGTTAACGTAACAGTTTTAACCCCACTATTCCAAGTGGAGCCATTATTCAAACTATAATACACAACAGGATTTGAATCAAGGTTATCTAATGCAGTTAAAGTCACAGATTTAGTCGTATTGTATATTCCACCCATAAGATTGGCATTCACTGTTGGAGCAGTGATATCAGGAGGTTGTGTCACCGTGATGTAGTTTGTTTTTATTTCTGTGTCAATTGCTTCTGGATCATTAAACATGTCAAATGGGTCCAGGAAAGAATCATAGGCTAAAAAATCATAAGCAACAAGTTTCACAGTGTAAGTTCCGGGTGTGTTATAGGTGTATACTGGGTTCTGTTGTGTGCTGTCTGTGATACCATCATTATTAAAATCCCATTTCCATGCATTGATGTTACCGGTGGACATATCAGTGAATTTCACGATAAATGGTGCAACACCACTGGTGGGTGAAGCAGTGAATGCAGCCAAAACAGCACCCATCTGAATCACAGTAACATTAATCTGCACTCTCTGATTATTAAGGATGGCAGTGATAGTTGCGATTCCTGAACTGGTTGTTCCTCGATTAAATGTTGCAGTAGCTTTTCCATTGCGAGTATAAGAGGGATTGGTAATCGTACCTAAATTAGTGGTGAAATTAACTGGAATATTATCAGGCAGATGTCCAGAAGAAGAAGTATCCCCTCCATTACTGTTATGGGTGAGATCTGCTGTTACAGTGGAATTACCATCCGTTACAGATGCAGGGTTAGCAGTTACATTTAAAACTAGCCAAGGATCATAGGTAACATTTCCGTTTTGGTTCCAAATGTCACAGTATGAAGAAGGCCAATTCTGTGATTTTACATAAGTCACACTGTTGGTGCCCCACCAGTTGTTGGTTGCGTTTACTGTTCCAGTTCCACATTTAAACAAGCCATAACTAATTCCAGTGATCGTATTGAAATGGATGTCTGCTGAGGCATCCTGCACATATATTCCACCAGATATGGTGTTCCTGTTAATCTGGGCGTAAGGCCCCCATCTAATATGAATACCGTCAGTTATAATGTTGTTATATATTTTGATAGTAGAATGACCATAACTCGTTATTCCCTCCCAATTATCGGTTATATTATTGTTAAAAAGATAATTACTTTGGGCATCTAAAAAGCAGACCCCCTGCCCATTATCACATAGATTGTTGTAGTAGATTAAATTATTTTGAGAATTTTCAATGTGTATCCCGGTTGAATCTGGATACTCCATAATACTTCTTACTGTATTTTGAGAAATATAATTGATAATTGAAGAATCAACCAAGAATATCCCATAACAGCTCTCAAACACATTATTCCCTCGTATCTCGTTGTAGTTTGAGGCCGAAAGATAAATACCATAACAGCCATCATTTCCTAATTCATTTCCAAATATTTTATTATCCGAAGAGTTTATGAGTCGAATCCCATAACAATTGTTTCCAGATATGATATTTCCAGATATGGTGCATTTTGATGTTGAATCTAAGAAAATACCATCATAACCTCCGGTTACTGTGAAATAATTTATTGATGAAGAACTACCATTATTGTTCACAGTAATAACCGGTTTTGAAGAATCCCGCGCTTGAATTATAACAGTATTATTTGAAACAGAGTTTAGAGTGATTTTTTTATTAAGGATAATATTCTCAGTGTAGATATACTCTGAACCATCATCATCGTTTACAGTTATATAATCGCCAGCAGATGCATTGTTCACCACTGCTTGAATGCTATCCCCCGGATTTACTGTCCAATTAACATTAGCTGCAGAGATTGTTCCTAAAACTGAAAAAACCGCCATGAAACATAAAAGCATTAACCCCATTTTAAGTTTTAACATTCTTATTCCTCCAAATTTTAGTATTACCATAGTTATTTATAATACTTTTTATTAATATAGTATTATAAAATTTAAAG
>AMGN01000009.1 GCA_000309865.1 Methanobacterium sp. Maddingley MBC34
ATTTCAGTCTGATAAAGGAGTACCCTCCAGAGTCAGTTACAATCTGGAACAAGTACCTGGTGTACGCTACAGCATTGGGAGCAGCTGACGCAGTTCGAAAGGCAATGGAGCTGTATGTGCCCAGTGAACAATTGGAAGGCAGTGACATCTACATGTTCCATTACTATGGTGGATATGCTCTCCTCTCTTCATCCCTGGATACCGGTATCAGCACAGCTTCTGCAGGATCCGGTGATTTCGGAGGAGTAGGTGACATTGGTGGAGGAGATATTGGGGGTGGAGGAGGTGCTTTTTAATAAAACACCTCTATTTATCATTTTTTTTACAAGTTAAACAAATTTACAGATATAAAAAAGGTTAAAGACATTAAAAAAGGGCACAGGGAATATAAAAAAAATATTGGGATTTGAATAGATAACAGATTTTGGTTTTAGATTAAAAGGTTATATTCTGGTGATCCTGTGGGAAATAAACTTTATCTGAGTATTATAACAATTATAATGTTATTTTTCATCGTCACAGGCATAGGGGCATCCTCTGCTGTGGATAAAAGTTATTCAATTCCATCCATAGATATGGATCTTTTCATAAAGGATGATGGAACCCTCCATGTTAAGGAAACATTACACTACTCCTTCAGTGGAACTTCCAATGAAGTTTACAGAAATATACTCATAAAAGACCAGACTAAACTGGAAAATCTTAAGATTTCCACTCCAGGGGTTTATTCTAATTACACAGTCAATGATAAAGCTAATTCCAAATATATTACCATTGATTTATACTCTAATCCTTCTAAAACAATCCCTATTTCTGGTAGGAATGTTGATATTAGCATTGAATACGATTTTTTGAATGTGGTAAAATTTTACAATGATCTGGCCCAACTCCATTATGACATTATGGATGAGGGATTGGCTGCGGGTGTGGGTCAGGTAAATACCAGAATACATCTTGCATCGAGTGAGGGAGTAAAATATGTGTTCAATTCTCAGGACAATACTCTAAATTCCACCTGGAATGGGAATACACTGGAAGTAACCACTAAAAATATCATTCCCAGCTCTTTAGAATTAATAATGGTTATACCTAAAAGTCAATTCATGGAAAATCCTCCCAACGTAGTTAAAGTCAATCAGGATATTTTACCAGAAATAGAGAAAATGCAGAAGGACTACCAGAACCTGGTGAACTATAAAACAACTGCTTATTATTTGGTAGCAATACTAATGGGTTTTGCATGCTTTATCCCCTTAATCATTTATCTAATTTATGGTAGGGAGCCTAAAATTGATTATAATGCGGAATATGAAAGAGATCTGCCCACTGATGATCCCCCTGCAATTGTAAATGCCATATCTGGGAAATTATGGGGTAAAGAAGTGGGAGAACCAGATATGGATGGGTTCAGGGCAACAATAATGGACTTGATCCATCGTGGTTATCTGGTGATGGAAAATATCCCCTCAGAAAGTGGAAAAATTAATTCTCAATCTATTTCATTCAGAATTAATGATGATAAAGATATAAGCAAGCTCAAAACTTTTGAGAGTGATATCATTAACTTTTTCAGTTACTTTGAAGAAGAAGATGGTTTAATCTACCTGAATGAGATTAAAAAGAATTTAAACAGCGTAATTATCATGTCTGGAAATACAGAGAGCCTGAAAGATGATGAATTCGTAACATTTCGAGATGTGTATGGCAAGTGGAAGAATGATTTAATCAACGAGTTTTTAGATGAAGAGGCCATGTCTGGGGTATTTCAAAAGAGGGGAGATAAATATCTTAAAATTTTTGCAGTAATCACACTTATTACCGGTATAATCGGTTTATTTGCCTCAGCCGTCGATCCATTACCTGCTGCCAGATATGTTTCATATTCCTCATTTATTCTGTTGCTGGTGGGATTGGCTTCCTTCATAATGCCTCAAAAAATAGCTGGGCAGTGGACCACTTATGGTGAGGAATATGATGCAAGATGGCATAATTTTGCAAAGTATATCCAGGATTTCAGCCTCATAAAGGACCAACCACCCGAATCCATTGAAACCTGGGATAAATACCTGGTATATGCCAGTGCACTGGGAATTGCCAACAAAGTCCGCAAATCCATGGAAATGGTACTTCCTCCTGAAGAAGCAGGTGGCAAAGTCTACCAGTTCCATTACTCTGGAGGATACTGCGAGCTTTCAAAAAGTCTGGATGAGGGTATCGCTGATAATAAAAAAAGAAATTCACTGTTACGTTAAATAATTTAATGTTTTTATGTGTGGACCTATATTTTATCAATATTTCTCAAGTATTCATCTGAATCCCGAATAAAACTTTCTAATTTTTCTTTTAATGAATCGTCGATATTCATCAGTTTTTTAGGAGGTTGATCTGGTTCAATGTCTTCTTGTGCAGTAACTATATTCCTTTCAGATAATTTATGATTTATTTTCAAGGTTAATTCCCTGATGGACATTAAATCTTCTAACAATTCTGGGTCTAAATCTGCGGTAATAATGTTTTGAGCGAATGTTTCCCAGAAACTTGTTTTAAGGGGCTTTAAATTTTTCAGTGAATTTACCTTGATATCCACTAGATAACCTTCAGCAGTTTTCTTATTATCGTTGACAGTTAACCTCAGGGCAATAATTATCCTTTTAATTTGCCTCTTTTCCTGTTCTACGGCAAGTTTGTTGTTTAAATAAAGGCCCATAACTGCCACAATTAGTGAACCGAGCAGTATGTACATGGCAGCGAAAACAGTAGGGATCCACTGCATTCCCAGTAGAATGGTTAAAATAACTATGGCCACTAATGATGCACAAAAAATGGCCAGGATACTTTTACCGAAAAAATTAGTAACTAATGTACTCTGCAAAATTAAAAAAAGCATTTCTAATAATATAATCAATATTGCAACTAATAATATAATCAATATGGTGATTCCACTGGTTAAACTACTGTCAAATAAAAAATTCCAGATTAACAGTAAAACAATTCCGGTTAATCCCCCTCCTATGAGCTTGTGTTTATCCTCCATTTCAATCCCCTAAACTAATAAACATTTTGTAGTTAATAACTCTTAGTTTATGGTTTTTATGTTGTTGTTTCACTATGGAAGTTTATTAAATCTTATTACTGGAAAATGGCAGGATATTTTTCAAAAAAATAAGAAATTCAATTTTTTATGGGTTCTATTACCTGCATATAATACTAATTATATCTCCATCTTCCAGTTCATGGTCACTGGACACTCTGCGACAACTTCTGGCATCAATGGCATGCATGAAACCTTCTCCAATATCAGTATGAATCAGAAATGCCATATCTCTTGGTTTGGAGCCACGGGGTATGAGTAATGCATCTGGAAGCACATTACCCTTTTGGTCTGAGAGTTTATGCTCGTCTTCCACTGGATAAACCACGATCATATTCAGCAAACTGAATATGGCCTGGTTCAGGGCTTTCTGGACTCCAGTGCCACCGTACTTTTGTAGAACATTTTCCCGTATGTACTCCAGGGCATTTATCTGCTGGGGGCTCAGTTTGTCTTCCTGCAGGATTTCAAAGTCAGATTCTCCTGACATGTATTTAATAAGCCCGGCTTCCGCAGCTCGGGTTAATGCCAGTTCAGCCTCTGCAGAAGCAGGCACCACATTGTCATATTTCTCCCTAAGTCTCTGGATGTTCTCCTCTGCATAAGGTAGATCGGCCTTATTGGCCACAATTAACATGGGCTTGGCAATTTTAAGGAGATTATCCAGCAGGTCAATGATATCTTCATCATCCCAATCCTTGTACTCCTTGGTAACACTTCTTTTGGCTTCCAGTACATCTTCCACCAGGATACCAGCGCCACTGAGCTGTTCTGCTATTACCTTGGCAATATCCAGTTTTTCAGAAAGTGCTTTTCGCACCAGACGATTCCAGTTTTTATTTAAGATTCCAAAGAGCCACATGGTTATTTCGTGCTGCAGGAAGTCCACATCCTCTAAGGGGTCGTGTGAACCTGCTTCACAGGGTCTTCCCTCTTCATCAGTGGATCCCGAGGCGTCAATGACGTGGATGAATACTCTGGCCTGGCGCAGATCATCCAGGAACTTGTTACCCAACCCACGGCCTTCATGGGCTCCTGGAACCAGTCCAGCAACATCCAACAACTCCACTGGGATCAGTCGCTGACCGTCGACACACTGTGAGTTTCGAGGATTACATTCCACCTCTAATTCACGACAGGGGCAGGGTTTAATTACATGGGCCACTGCTTTGTTGATGTCGATGGTGGTGAAGGGATAACCCGCCACTTCGACTTCGGATAAGGTTGCTGCGTTGAAAAAAGATGATTTGCCCACGTTGGGCTTTCCGGTAACTGCAATTTGGAGCATAATAAATCACTACTAGTCTTTTTACCTCCCAGGTTATTAAAGATTTTATGGAATATCAAATTTTATGGAATATATCAAAATAACGTGAATATAAAATCTATTTAGATAAGGGAAAATTAAAGATTAATCAAACATTAAAATTAATCATATTATCAAAAATACATATTATCAATATATGCAGTCCATATTAAGATATCAATAATTATACAGTTCATTTCAAGAAATAGGAGCAATTTGCAATGTCAAAACTTTACTTGGTGGGAAGTGGACCTGGTTCCAGTGATTATTTAACTACAGTAGCCATAAAAGTGGTTGAATCTGTTGACGTGCTGGTGGGGAGTCAAAGGGCTCTGGATCTGTTCCCTGGATTCGTGGGGGATACTCTGGTGCTCAGGGCACGGAACATGGATGAAATGATGAAAAAATCAATTGCACTGGTGGATGAAGGTAAGAACGTGGCTATTCTCTCCACAGGCGACCCTGGGTTTTCAGGGGTCCTGAAACCAATACTGAACTTGCGGGATGACCTGGACCTGGAAGTGATTCCGGGTATCAGCTCCCTGCAACTTGCCGCTGCCCGACTCCAACTACCATGGGATCAGGTTAACCTGCTCACTCTCCATGGGAAAGGAAATTCTGAGATAATACTTGATTTTCTGGATAATGGGAAGCCCACCATTGTTCTACCCGACTTCCGGGTGGAAAAACTGGCACAATTCCTCCTGGATAATGGAACCCGTCCTGAAAGGAAAGTGGCAGTCTGTGAAAAACTCAGCTACCCTGATGAAAGACTGTTTAAGGGACGGTTAGAAGAAGTTGCCCATATGGAGTTCAGTTACCTGTGTGTGATGGTAATTTATTAGGTCTGTTAAAAAAGATTTGATGGCAAAAGATTTAAGCACACAGTTCTTTTAATCACACAGTTCTTCATCTTCTTCATGCCATGGCGGTGTTACCATACATAAAAACTTCAAATGTTCATCACCAGTATTTTCTATCCACTGGGATGATTCTGGTGGAATGTAGATTGCATCACCTGGCTTAACTTCACGTGATTCATTGTCAATGTGCATTCTACCTTCCCCTTCTATTATGTAGTAAATTTCCACAGAGCTCTTTAATTTATGGGGTAAAGATGCTCTATTTGGTTCGATAATGGCATGGGCCACACTGCAACCCATTTTTATGTTTTCATTTTTAGGATGCAGAAGCTCACAGAGAACAGTTTCATCAGCTACCTGGAAGTATTCGCAGTTTTTAAGAGATTTAATCAGCATTTAACTCACCAATAATAGATATGGGGCGACTTTTTTTTATTTTGCATCAGACATAATCTCAAAGATCTTAAATGCAATCGCAGAACCAATAATCCATGAGAAGATCTTAACGGGTCCTGTGGGTGATTTTTCGCCAGTAAAATCTGCCAGAAGACTGAAACTTATTACAATAATTAGGAACACTAAAAAAGCCA
Source organism: Methanobacterium sp. Maddingley MBC34 (assembly GCA_000309865.1). Classification (NCBI taxonomy): domain Archaea; kingdom Methanobacteriati; phylum Methanobacteriota; class Methanobacteria; order Methanobacteriales; family Methanobacteriaceae; genus Methanobacterium; species Methanobacterium sp. Maddingley MBC34. The sequence goes on from AMGN01000009.1 coordinate 5,851, forward strand.
CAGAAAGACTACGGATTCTTTTATAATCTATTCTTTTATAATCTATATTATCACAACCATTAACTTAACCACTATGGATGGATGGTTATTCCTTTTCATCTTCACCATTCCCTGATGCCAGGGCCTCCAGTTCATCCAGCATTTCCAGTTCTCTTCCTTTCTTCTCTTCTTTTTTAATTAGAATAATTCCTATGGCTGCCCCCAATATACCTCCCATGGTGTCCACAAATAAATCCTCCATGGTGTCTGCCAGGGGAGATGCAACCATAGACCCTTGGGTGAGCCCTGTGGGTAGATATGGTCCAATTATAGGATACATGGCATTATCATAGAAATATTCTCCCATTTCAAGACCAGCTCCCAGCCCCATGGTTATTAAAACTATTAGAGCAAACATCACTCCAGTACTGGCCTGAAGCTTTCCCAGGGCGTAAAATGTGTAAATAATCACCATCCCCACCAGGCCAACAACGAAAGAGACCAGTAAATGCATGAATTTATCATAATAAGGCACCCGACTATATAGACTATAAGCATCGGCCACAATCAACTCAAAAAAGACTACAATTAAAAAAAGTATCTCAATATCAATGGGAACAACGCATATTCTGTTTTTGGTGAAAAACCATGGAGTTACCAGTATTACTAGAGCTAAAATTGCTAAAATACCGAAGAAAACCTCGCCCAGGATGATCTGGTAAAGTGCATTTATCAGGATTACTATCCTTAAAAATAATCTCAGATATCTCTTCCAGGATGGTACTTTACTGAGATCGAAAGGGCATGATTTTTTATGCATTTGATATCACCATGAATGACTCATATGAAACATTTCATTCCATTTAATATAATTTAATTTGGTTTTTTTAGGTACATTAAAGAGATGGAATTAGAAAAAAGATGGAATTAGATTTTTATCAAACCATGCATATATTTAAATATGGGTACTTACTACACATTTCTAACTTCAATTTTACCTTAAATTTCACAATCACTCTTAAAACCATGTTCGAGGAACCATGAAAAAAACCTTTATAATGATTATCATCACTTTCACGGCATTTTTAGCGTTAGTTCAACCGGTTTCTGCCTGGGCTGCCCCTAATCATTATGCCATTGCTGAGGAAGTTTACTACTCTCTCCCTGCTGATGCACAGGACAATTTGGACCTCTCCACAATGCTTGACGGGGCTGATGATCCTGATTTTAAGTTTTTTGACTTCCAGTACCATCATTACCCTGCCAGTGCGGAAAAAGCAAACTACTGGATTTTAAAAGGTAAGGTCTACTACCAGAATGAAGATTATAAACAGGCCAGCTACTGTTTTGGGGTGGCAACCCATTACATTTCAGATAGTGTCTGTCCTCCCCATTCTGAGGGTGGTCACTCGGGTTATGAACACACTAAATGCGAGTTACAGTCCATGCTCTTGGAACCTCATATCACAGATAAAACCGGAGATCTGGATAGTGAATTAAATTCAGCCAATCAAATGAGTGGGAATGCCTGGGACCAGTGGCTAAAGACAGATGATGATAAATATATTCAGCAATGTCTTAATAAAGCAGCCGATCTCTCTTATATGGGTGTAAACAATGCAGTTTCTTAATTAATTAAAAATTTAAACTAATTTAACTAAATATTTCATAGTTAGGTTAAAATTCGCATTATCAATGATGGATGATATTATTTGAATCGGGGTTTTTTTAATAATAAACTTTAATAATTACTTAAAAACATAGGTAACTGGATATTCCCTGGTATCAAGTCCAGAAACTCTATATATTCTAACAATAGTATATTAAATATGTTTAGTAATTACTAATTGAAACTTAATTGTAACTCTTTTGGGAATTATGTAAAATAGAATTGAATTTTCAAAAGATTCTTAATTAAATAAGATTTCACGAGATATAAGTTGATTTAATGGTTGCATGTAAACATGGTTGGTAAAACGGAACAGAAATTTTTAGACGCGGCTTTAGAAATATTTGCTGAAAAAGGATATAAGGGCGCTACAACTAGACTTATAGCACAAAAAGCAGGTTTCAGTGAATTAACTTTGTTTAGAAAATTTAAATCAAAAGAAAATCTTTTTAACAAGGTTTTAACTCAGAATGTAGCGAAAGTTAAGGAAGATGTGGCTAAATCACTTGCAGATAATGTTTCTGAATCTCCTGATGTTTTTTTAAGAACCTTAATAACTGACATTGCCAGGATAGCCGAAGATAATTATGAATTTATTTTTTTGTCCAACACCCAAAAAACTGGCAATATTGATCCCATGAGAGCAGAATTTGTGGAATATCTGGGTAAATATCTGGAAGAAAAGCTCCCTGGTCGAGAAATAGATTACAATGCATTCGCACTTTCCTTATATTCCTACATATTCATGATCAGCCAAACCAAACATTATGAAAAGGGCTATTTTAACTATGATCAGGCTCTGGAAGGATTTATTAAGAATATTTTGAAGCTTTTCCGCTGAAATATTAAATATTAATAAAATGCAAGTAATTGTGTAAAATTAATAAACTGAATGTATTAATAAAAAGAAAATGCTAGGTTAAATAAAAAGAGAAGAGTTTAGGAAGCTACTTCAGGCTCCCCATATAAAATCTTACCAACTTCTCGCAGTTTTTCAGTACCCTTAACTTCCTCACGGAATAATGGTATCTCGGCTACCACCTGTCCACCGAATTTTTGACGGATACTTTCCATTCTTTTTTGTTGAATGTTACGTCGAGCACGGCAGAATTCACAATCTGCCTCTTCAGGCTGGATCTGGTTCACTATAACTGCATCTGTGTTCATGTTATTCTTTTCCAGTGCTTCCATGGCTCTTTCAGATTCATAGATAGACATCTCTTCAGGGATGACCACCATTTTAAAGGATGTTCTTTCCGGGTCAGCCATAACTTCCCTGGCCACTTTGATCTGTTTTTTAGTGGCTTCCATATCTTCCATGGCGCGGTCCTCTTCTTCTTCATCTCCCATGAAGGGCATGATGTTCTTGAAGGCCTTGGCCATGCTGCCTACCTGCCTTCGGATTTTGATCATTTTTCCCACCCAACTATCCATCATTTCCGGGAAGGATAGAAGCCTCAGGGTGTGACCGGTAGGTGCAGTGTCGAACACCACAATATCATACTCATCAGTGGTCATGTACTGAAGAAATTTGTCAAAGGCAGCGGCCTCGTCGATCCCAGGGGCCATGGTTGCCATTTCCATCTGATCCTCCATCATGCCCATGTCCATCCCCGGGTTCAGGGCCTGCTGTTCCTTCATCTTAACCTGATAGTCCTGCATGGCCACTTCAGGGTCGATTTCAGCAGCCCACAGATTTTCACCGATAGGGGTAGGGTCATGTCCCAGGTTCCTTTCTAAGGAGTCAGAAAGTGAGTGAGCTGGATCTGTTGAGATTACCAGGGTTTTTTTACCCTCATCAGCTAACCATAGGGCAGTTGCTGCGGATATAGTAGTTTTACCTACTCCTCCTTTCCCTCCAATAAACACGAATGTCGTTTTTCCTTTTTTAAAATGGAAAAGGTCTCTAATTGCCATTATTTGTGCCTCCATTATTTATTCTAGATCGCTATAATCCTAAAATAAACTTCAATACTAAACCTCAATCTTTCCAAGTTAAATAGTTTTTATTAGATTATGTTATTAAATTCTGTGGGAATATAAAAATTGTGCAAAATCCATATTTAATAAAACCCTAATATAAACATATAATATAATATTTTAAAACTTTGTGCCCTTACAAATGAAAGGATAAATTACATTCAATGGTTAAAATAGGACGTAATTAATGTATAAATCTATTATTAATTGATAATAATTAATTATGGATCAAATCTGGATTAAAAAATAAGATGGTGTATGATATGGTGGACAATAATGGAATTTTACCAGTTTTAGATGTTGAACGTGCTTCAAGAGAGATATCAAATTTTATTGAAAGTTCGTTAATAGAATCAAATGCCCAGGGGTTGGTTGTAGGTCTTAGTGGGGGTTTGGATTCAGCCACCACAGCCAAACTATGCGCCCAGGTGGTGAATACTGATAAAATTTTGGGATTGATTTTGCCCAGTCAGAGTACCAATCAGGAAGATATTGATGATGCGGTAAGTTTGGCTGAGGATATAGGGATAAAATATAAAACCATACCAATCGACCCACTTATTGGGCCCGTGCAGGATATTTGCAGCCGTTCAGAGATTGATGAAAACTATAAGCTTGCTGGGGCAAATCTTAAGGCACGTATGCGAATGGTAATCCTTTATTATCATGCTAACGCCCTTAATCGGTTAGTGGTTGGTACGGGTAACCGAACCGAACTTTTAGTGGGCTATTTTACCAAATACGGTGATGGAGGGGTGGACATCCTCCCTATAGGGGAACTTTACAAAACAGATGTCCGCAGGGTGGCTAAACATCTTGGGGTTAGTGATAGCATCCTGTATAAAGCACCTACTGCAGGTTTATGGCAGGGGCAGACTGATGAAGAAGAACTGGGAATCAAATATGAACTTTTAGATGAGATCCTGTACCTGATGACTGAGCAAGAGATGGGAGAAGATGAAACAGCTATAAAACTTAATATAAAACTAGATGAAGTGATAAGAGTCAAGGCGATGATGCGAGCAGCTGAACACAAAACCAGAATGCCCCTCATGCCATCTATAGTCAGATAAAACTTATTTTAACAGGTTGATCAGCTTTTAACTAGTTAATTAGCTTCTAATTAGTTGTTAATCAGTTGCGGTTAAAATCACAGTTAAATGCAAATCGTTTATAAATGTTTAATGAAGGAAACCTATATATTGGATGAGAAAAGTAATAAGAGATGTTTTGAATGTATTCCATGGTTTATATCACTGCTTCTGGAGTAGAAGAAGCCAAAAAAATAGCACGAACCCTATTAGGAGAGAAATTAGTGGCCTGTGCTAATATAATACCCAAAATGGAATCTATTTACTGGTGGGAAGGAAATCTGGAGGAAGATGTTGAATCCGTCCTACTTTTAAAGACCCATTCGGAATTAGTGGATAAAGTTATAGATATGGTTAAAGAAATCCACAGCTACCAGACACATGTGCACTGGAAATCGAGATCAAAAGTGGATCAGAGGAATACCTTGATTGGCTAGATAACTCTCTGGAAAAGAATTAAAACTTTAATTGTCAGATTTAATTAATTGTCAGATTTAAAATCAAATATTGATTTAGATTAGTGTTAATTAATATTTAAACTAGTTAATTAATTATAAATTAATTTTTACCAAATTAAACTCAGATAATGGCGGTGATGTAGTGACAGATATTAAAATTGAGGAGAAATGGCAGAAAAAATGGCAGAAATCAAAATTATTCCAATCCAATCCTGATAATCGTGAGAAACTTTTCTTAACTGTGGCCTATCCTTACCCTAGTGGAGCCATGCACGTGGGACACGGCCGTACTTACACTGTCCCTGATGTTTATGCTCGTTTTAAAAGGATGCAGGGTTACAATGTGTTATTCCCCATGGGTTGGCACGTAACCGGAGCTCCAGTCATCGGAATAGCCAAGCGTATCGGTCGAAGAGACCCCTGGACTCTGGACATATATAAAAACGTCCATAAAGTGCCTGAAGAAGAACTTAATAAATTCACAGACCCTCATTACATTGTTAAGTATTTCAGTGGGGAGTATCATCAGGTGATGACCCAGCTGGGGTTTTCCATAGACTGGAGACGTGAATTCACCACCATCGACCCTCACTACCAGAAATTCATCACCTGGCAGTTTAAAAAACTTAAAGACAAGGAACTGGTGCGAAGAGGAGAACACCCGGTTAAGTACTGTCCTGATGATGAGAATCCAGTGGGTGACCATGACCTTTTGGAAGGAGAAGGTGTGACCATAAATGAATTAACCCTCATCAAGTTTAAGATGGGGGAAACATATCTGGTTGCCGCCACTTTCCGACCGGAAACCCTGTTCGGGGCCACAAATCTGTGGTTGAATCCTGCTGAAGAATACGTTAAGATCAAAAGTGGCGGGGAAGAATGGATCATCAGCAGGAAAGCATATGATAATCTTTTAAATCAGAAAACAGATCTGGAACTCGTGGAAGAAGTTGATACACCGGAATTAATAGGGCAGTACGTGGAAAACCCATTAACCAGAGAAAAACACATAATTTTACCAGCTTCATTCGTAGATCCGGGTTATGCTACTGGGGTGGTTTACTCAGTACCAGCACACGCACCAGCAGATTACATAGCCCTGGCCGACCTTAAAAAGGACATCGGGACCCTGGAAAAATATGGTATAACCTCTGAAGTGGAAAAAATCCAGCCAATAGGACTCATACGCCTTAAAGAATTTGGAGAACACCCTGCAGTGGAGATGATCGAGAAGATGGGTGTTAAAAGTCAAGAAGACCCTCAACTCAAGGAAGCCACCAATGAAATGTACAAACTGGAACACGCCAAGGGAGTTATGGATGAACACGTAATCGGTTATTCTGGTCTAAGGGTACCGGAAGCCAGGGATGCAATTAAAGAAAACCTCTTGGAAGCTGGTGAAGGAGAGTTAATGTATGAATTTTCTGAAAAACCGGTGATCTGCCGATGTGGTACCGAATGTGTGGTTAAGATCCTGGACAACCAGTGGTTCCTCAAGTACTCTGATGAAGAATGGACCGAAGCCACCCAAAACACTCTTTCAAAGATGAAAACCGTGCCTGCAGAGATAAGGCCCAACTTCGAATATTACCTCAACTGGCTCCATGACTGGGCTTGCGCCCGTAGGATAGGTCTTGGAACGCCCCTACCCTGGGACCCTCAGTGGTTAATTGAGCCACTCAGTGATTCCACTATATATATGAGTTATTATGCCATAGCACCATATTTGAAGGATATTGATCCAGAGGAACTGGATGAAGAATTCTTCGACCACATATTCCTGGACAAACCAACCACTAAAACCAACATTCCATTGGGTATGAGGGAAGAATTCAACTACTGGTATCCACTGGACTGGAGATTATCCGCCAAGGACCTGGTGGGAAACCACCTTTCATTCCACATATTCCACCATACTGCCATATTCCCCGAGGAAAAAAGACCCAAAGGGGTGGTGGTCTTTGGAATGGGATTACTGGAGGGAAATAAAATGTCATCATCCAAGGGAAACATCATCCTCCTGGAAGATGCCATTAAAATCCACGGAGCAGACGTGGTAAGATTATTCCTCATGTCATCTGCAGAACCATGGCAGGACTTTGACTGGAGAGAAAAAGAGGTCATTGGAACTAAAAAACGTTTAGAATGGTTTTCAGGATTCGCAGCCATGGTGGATGAACTGCATGGCTCACAGATCATGTTGAGTGACTACACCGAAGCCCCTTCAGTTGATAAAGCCATAAACGCCTGGATGATCAGCCAGGTGAACCAGCGCATCCGTGATGCCACCCAGGCACTGGAAGGATTCCAGACACGTAAAGCCCTCCAGGAAGCACTGTTCCTGTTTAAGAAGGATATTGACCATTACCTGAACCGGGTAGACCTTGAACTGAAGAAAGACGATGGTCGTGAAGAGATAACTAATGTCCTGGCTTATGTTCTGGGAATATGGATACGATTGATGGCTCCATTCACGCCTCATGCCTGTGAAGAACTGTGGAACCGCCATGGAGGTCATGGATTCGTATCAGAAGCACCATGGCCTGAAGCAGATCAGGATATGATCAATGAGAAAGTGCATAAGGGTGAGGAAATCATCCAGGGATTGATGGATGATATTAAAGAGATTCAGAAAATAACTCAGACTCATGCAGAGAAGGTTCACATTTACCTGGCTCCAGAATGGAAATGGGGGGTCTTCGACATTGCCCGTCAGGTTGGAAAGCCAGATGTTGGACGTATCATGGGACAGGCCATTAAAGAAAATATCCATGATGATAAAAAGGAACTGGCAGGATTCGCCCAAAAAATAGCCAGGGAAATGACCAAAATAAACTATGTAGGTTGGTTGGATGAAAAACAGCTTCTGGATGATGCACAGGATTATTTAGTCAGCGAAACCGGCGCTGAAATCATACTTCACCTGGAACCAGATTATGATCCCCAAAATAAGGCCAGGAATGCTCTGCCATACAAGCCCGCCCTATATATAGAATAGAAGAATTATAGAATAAGAAAATATGGAGATTTTAGACTTATGTCTGTTTATGGGCTAAAATCTCATTACTATTTATTTTACAGGTGTTATGATTGAAAATCGAACGCATGAAATGACTAAATTAGATTTTTAAGGAATTACTGGGTCACCTTATTTTTTAAGATTCCAACTCCTTCTACACTCACTTCAGCCACATCTCCCACATGAAGGGGTCCCACACCTGGAGGAGTACCAGTGGCAATCACATCACCGGGATGGAGAGTCATGATTTGTGATATGAAACTTACCAATTCTTCTGGAGGGAATATCATGTTTCGGGTGTTGGAATCCTGTTTAACTTTTCCATTAACTTTCATGCATATTTTTTGATTAGTAGGGTCCATTTCAGTTTCCATCCATGGCCCTAAGGGGCAGAAAGTATCGAAACTCTTAGCACGGGTCCACTGACCATCTTTTTGCTGTAAATCCCTGGCAGTAACATCATTTAGAGCAGTATACCCTGCTATGCAATCAAAAGCATCCTCTTGATTAACAAAACGGGCTTCAAGGCCAATTACAACTGCCAGTTCAGCTTCATAGTCCACTTGATGAGACTGAGTGGGGTAGACAATGATATCCTCATGACCGATTACAGTGGTTGGTGGCTTTATAAACAGGATAGGTTCATCAGGGAGGGCCATGTTTAACTCTTCAGCATGGTCCCGATAATTCAAACCCACACAGACCACTTTACTGGGTTGAACCGGTGGAAGAATTTTAACCTCATCCAATGAGTAAAATTCCTTCCTTTCAAGATTATCAAAGGGCGATTGGGAAGCTTCAAGCAGGGAGTGATGGAGTTCCACCATTCCTCCATTGATAAGTACTCCTGTTTTATCCTTGCCTTCCTTTTTAAATCTTAGAAGTTTCATAAAATCACTGCATTTGCTTATTTTTTAGAATTCATGCACATTTTAGATTCATGCTTAAATCTCAGATATTATCAAATAATCCTCTCAATTGGAACCACCAGAATATCCCGTGCACCAATCTTTTTCAGACGGTTAACCACTTGGAATACTTCGTGTTCATTGACCACAGCGTGTACTGCCACTACACTGCTGTTGGAGAGAACTTGGGAGACAGTGGGTCCAGTCATACCTGGCATGGCATTTTTAACCTCATCCAGGGCTTCTTCGTCCACATTCATCATCACCAGCTTCTTACCTTCTGCATCTAGAACACCCTTCACCCCAGTTCTGATTTCTTCAATTTTCTCTCTTTTATTCTGGTAACTGTCCGGATTGGCTATTAGGTGCACTGAACTTTCCAGAATGGTTTCCACCATCTGCAGATGATTCATCTTCAAAGTGGTGCCAGTACTGGTCAGATCAGTTATAAGGTCTGAAACTCCAATAAATGGAGCTATTTCAGTTGATCCGCTGAGTTCAACAATTTTAACAGGAACACCGTTAGTTTTAAAGTATTTTTCGGTGAGATGTGGGAATTCAGTGGCTACAATGGAGCCATCTTTAACATCCGAAAATTTTGTTATGTCCGAGTCTTCAGGAGCTGCCAACACCAGTTTGGATCTTCCGAAGTTGAGATCCTCTAATATCTTCACATGGGCCTCTTTCTCTTCTATTAAATCCAGTCCAGTCATTCCCAGGTCTGCAGCGCCATCAGCCACAAATTCAGGGATATCGGCGGCCCTGGTGAACATAACACTTATCTGGTCATCATAGGTTTCGGAAAAAAGCCTACGATTAACTGCATCCTTCAATCCAATCCCTGCCTTGGATAAGAGCTTCACTGCAGGGTCGCTTATCCTTCCCTTGGATGGAAGGGCTATTCTTATCTCCATCTGAAAAATCCTCCTATATGAACTTTAGTTAAAAACTTTAATAGGTGCATCTAAAACATTATTTAGTAAAAATGATTGAAACCGGGTAATAATGTACCGGGTCACTGTAGATTTTGCATAATAAATATGCTGTAGATATTTATGTTATTTTCCCCAATCTTATATAGATAGGTGGTCCCATGGAAACCCAGACTATTCTCATAAAAAACACAACTATCCTTGCAGATGAAGTTAAGAAAGGATCAGTACTCATAGAAGACGATAAAATCGTTGATATAACTCGTAATAACTCAGGTAATGGTGCAGATGAAATCATTAATGGGGAAGGAAAATTTCTCATTCCCGGACTGGTGAACACCCACACTCATCTTTCAATGAGCTTAATGAGGGGTTTGGCCGATGATTTACCTCTGGATGTATGGTTAAACAATCATATATGGCCAGTGGAAGCACACCTAGAAGGTGAGCACTGCTATGCCGGAGCCCTTTTATCGGCACTTGAGATGATCAAATCCGGAACCACCACCTGTAATGACATGTATTTTTTCATGGATGAGGTGGCTCGTGCCGTTGATGAATCAGGTATGAGGGGACTACTGTGCCATGGAATGATCGATCTCTTTGATGAAGAAAAACGGAAAGCAGAATATAAAGAAACCCTGCGCATCATAGAAAAATGCCATAACACTGCAGATGGCAGGATTCATGTGGCATTGGGACCCCATACTCCTTACACATGTTCCCCTGAACTATTAAACTGGGTTCGCAAGAAGGCAGATGAAAAAGGACTTAGAATTCACATTCACGTTTCAGAAACTGAGAAAGAAGTTGAAGACAGTTTGAATGATAGGTTAAAGAGGCCCTTTGAATATCTGGAGGATATTAAATTTTTAGGGCCTGATGTGGTGGCAGCTCATTCTGTATGGCTTTCTGGGGCGGAAATAGCTTTAATCAAGGATAAAAATGTTAAACTATCTCACAACCCCCTGAGCAACATGAAACTGGCTTCAGGGATATCTCCAGTTTCGGATTTACTGGCTAACGATGTCTGTGTATCTTTGGGAACTGACGGAGCTGCATCTAATAATAACCTTGACCTCTTCCAGGAGATGAAAACGTCCAGTCTCCTTCAAAAGGTGCGTAAACTTGATCCCACAGTTCTGCCTGCAGGTAAAGTGCTTGAAATGGCTACAATAAATGGTGCGACTGCTTTGGGTATGGAAAAAGAGATAGGAAGCATTGAAGTTGGGAAGAAAGCGGACATGGTTCTGGTGGACATGAAAGCACCTCATCTAACTCCTTACCGGAATCCAATTTCACATCTGGTTTACTCAGCAGAAGGCTCAGATGTAAGCACAGTTATATGTAATGGGCAGATTTTAATGCGCGAAAGGGAAGTTTTAGTCATGGATGAGGTTGAAGTTATGGAAATGGCTGAAAACGCTTCAGAAGACCTTCTATCACGAAATTGATGACGACTTATTTCATTAATTTTTCCATCAAATTTTTTGATTAATAATTTTTTGATTAATTGATAATGAATATAAATCAGTAAAAATATGGATCATTACGCAATGGTCAATCAAACGAATTAATTTTAATAAGGCGATATTCATGGATAATGGAATTTTAACCCTTTTTGATATTGACGGCACACTGGTTCGTGGTGCACGCTGCCACTACATGGCATTCGTACATGCGGTCAGTAAGTTCTACGGAATGGAAGAAGATATAAGTGGTATAAACTACGCAGGAAAGACAGACCCTCAGATATTAAGTGAAGTTCTGGAGATGGGGGAAATACCTGAGAAAACCATTGAAAAGAATTTTCAGCCTTGCTTGGATTACATGACTGATTATTATCTGGCTAATGTACATCAGGAAAATGTCATGGCTTTAAGTGGTGTTAAAGAGCTTTTAGGAGAACTTCAGAAGGATGAAGTACTTCTGGGACTTACCACCGGAAATCTGGAGATTATTGCCCATGCTAAACTGAAACGTGCTGGAATTGATAACTATTTTTTATTTGGTGGATTTGGCAGTGACAGCCCCAAAAGGCCTTGCCTGGTTAAAAAAGCACTGGAACGTGCCCGGGAATTGCATGGATACCATGGGGATCAGGTGTTCGTTATTGGGGATACTCCCCGTGATGTGGAAGCAGCCAGACCATTCAACCTTCACACCATAGCTGTGGCCACTGGAAGATACTCTACTCAGGAACTGGGAAAAACAGGGGCTGATTATGTTTTGGAAAGTTTGGAAAATGTTAATCAGGTAATGGAAATTATAGGGATACGTTGTTAAATTAAATTCATTCTTTTACAGCCTTTTCCATTGCTTCACTGTATCCCTTTTTAAACCCTAACCTAAAACCTTCTTTAAAAAGTTCTAGAGAGAATTCTCTCAGTCTTTCATTCTCCTTTTGATAGTATTCCTTTTCTTTTTTGTAACGTTGCATCTCGTAAAGTTCAATAAGGTTCAATTTTTGCATTTTTATCATCTTAAAGTCTTTTTAGGATAAACCGATTTTAAACGCACTTTATAATCCTTAGGTGGGTTACTGTCCTATTTTATTACTGGTGTGAGAAACTATTTAAACATTGCTATTTGTGATTAAAAATTCATATTTAGTGAAATTTAATGGGTTAATAATGGTGTCGGATAAATGGGTTGACCTTCATATTCTCATGAAATATTCCAATTGAAGTATCTAATTAAAGTAATAAGTTCTATTAAAAAAGAATATAGTATCTAATTAAGGAATGGCTCACAATTCAACATCTAATAAGCTGGTAATTTCTTTTTTAAGTTCTAAAAACTGGGGAGAATTTCGGTTTCGAACCCGCTCCAGTTCAATTTGGAAACTCTTGATTACAGTCCCTGGGTTTCGGCTTAAGACCACTACCCTATCAGCCAGAAAAACAGCTTCGTCCACGTTATGAGTAACGAAAATAACTGTTTTCTGTTCTTCCTTCCAAATACGCACCAGTTCCTCTTGGAGCTTGTGCCGGGTCTGCACATCCAAGGCAGAGAATGGTTCATCCATTAAAAGAACAAGGGGATCGTTAACCAGTGAACGGGCAATGGCCACCCTCTGTTTCATTCCACCAGATAGTTCCTTGGGATAACTGTTCTCTTCTTGGGATAAGCCAACCAGTTTCAGGTATTCTCGGGCTTTCTGTAGCCTTTCTTCCTCTTCCATTCCTTTTAATTCCAATCCAAAGGTCACATTTTCAAGGACATTGAGCCAGGGGAATAAGGAGTACTGCTGAAATACATAACCTCTTTCTATGCTGGGGCCGGATATTTCAGTGTCTACCTCCATTATGTGGCCCTTGGTGGGGAAGTCCAGTCCGGCTATCATTCGGAGCAGTGTGGTTTTCCCGCAACCAGATGGTCCTACTATGCACAGAAACTCGCCATTACTCACTTTTAAACTGATATCTTGGAGAACAATTTGTTCATGTCCTTTTTGGGTGAAACTTTTTGTAACATTGTCAAGGGTTATCACCAGCTCACCTCCTTCTCCACTCTACTGAAGAGGTAATCCGCACCTAACCCAATAACTCCAATGGTTAACATACCCACAATAGCGCTACCTGTGTCTAACATGCTGGTAGAGGTGAATATTAGGTATCCCAGGCCATTGTTGGATCCAATCATCTCTGCAGCCACGGTACACATTAATCCAACTCCTACACCCACCTTCAATCCAGTGACAATGCTGGGCAGTGAAGCAGGCACCACTACTTTGCGCAAGGTCTGCATCTGATCTGCTCCCAGAGTATAAGCTGACTCTAAAAGGACTTTATCCACTCTTTTAACTCCATCCATGGTGTTGATGAGTATGGGGAAAACACTGCCTACGAATATAATGAAAATAGCTGATTCCAGTCCCACACCGAACCATAAAATAGCGAATGGTATCCATGCTATTGGGGGAATTGGTCTGAGTATACCTATGGTTAAACTTGTAAAGTCCTGAAAAGTTTTTGACCATCCCATCAAAATCCCGAGAGGAATACCAATCAGTGCAGAGACAGTCAGTCCCAGTACAACTCGCAGTAAAGTTAAAGAAGCATCTGTAATAAGTTGTCCGTTCATTAGAAGTGCTTCGAATGATTTTAAAACTGCAGATGGGCTGGGAAGAAAATAAGATGGTATTAATCCCGTGAATGTGGTGAGAATAGCCCAAATCACAACAACTGAAACAGGTAAGATTAATGAAATCCAAATTTTTCGCATTTTTTTACCCCTGTATGATTAACCACCTAAAAATTGTGTATCGAATATTTGATCAGCTGTAAGATTAGATTTCAAGTATCCCATGTTAATTTCAATATTCATGAAGTTTAAAACGTTATTTTGATATTTTTTGTCCACTGAGTAAACAAATCTGATATGCTGAAGAGACATAGTCTCAACCTCTTCATTCGTGGTTAATTCTTCAGTAAGAATAGTTGCAGTGTCGTTAAGATGTGTATTCACGTATTCTGTTGAGTTTTTATGGATCTGGAGGAATGTATTCAGTTTTTGAGGATTCTGCTCTATGAAATCTTCCCGGACGATAATCACACAGCAGGGATGATCTTCCAGAATATCATCAGAGTACATCAACACCTGACCAATACCTCGATAGGGAGCTATTGACACAAATGGTTCATAAGAGATATAAGCGTCAACTTTTTTGGCTGCAAGCGCTGATGGAATATTAAAAACATTTATTGAAATTAAATTAACATCTTTTTGAGTGATATTGTATTTTTGTAGTTCATAAACTAACAATACCTGTTGTATGGAGCTAACCCCTGGTGTGGCGATTTTTTTATCCTTTAAATCTGCGGGGCTGGTTATGGTGGAGTTTGGTTGAACCACAATTCCACTTCCAACCATGTTAACCGATCCCACAACTTTAATGGGAACTCCTTTACTTATACCCTGCATGGCTGGAGTTATCCCTACGTAACCAATATCAACATCTCCACTGGCCACTGCGTCGACAATATTGGAACCCGTGCTTATTTGAACTGTTTTAACATTTAAACCATTGTTTTCATAGGTTTTATTATATTTGGCCACCAGAAGTGCGGCGCTATGATCAGTGGGTAAGTAAGCTACTTTAATGGTATTTTGATCATTGGAATTATTGAAATAATATTGTAAAGAAGCCCCCAAAACAATTAAAACAGCTAACAATATAATTATAATACTGTAAAGTTTCATAAATCTCCCCATTCCCTTTTAAAGTATCTTAATATTTATGAAGTTCTTTTTTTTATGAAGTTCTTTTTTTAACAATATTATTTAATGATTTAAGTTGGTTTTTCAATCTAATTATTATTTGTTTATTTTAAGGTTAATCTTTTAAGTATTGATTCTTTATTCTTTTTTAGTTTCCCTCTGGTGATTTAGAATTCGTAATCATTATTAATTTGGGAGTTTATATTATGTTACAGGGTAAGAATATAAAATGATAATAATTAAAAAATGGGATCAGAGGGGGTTCAAATGACTTTTTTTAGGGAAGAAATAGAAACCATGCCTAGGGATGAGTTGGATGCATTGGTTGATGAGAGAATCCGTTATACTGTGCAATACGCTGCAGAAAAATCTTTATTTTATCGTAAATGGTTCAGGCAGAATAATATAAAACCAGGGGATATCAGGGATCATGAGGATCTGCGTGAACTGCCCATTATCAGTGGAAAGATCATGCGTGAACAGCAGCCTCCTGAAACTGAGGAATTTGAATTCAAATGTATGGGTTGGGATGAAATTTACACTATTCACGAGACCAGTGGAACCAGTGGTATGCCTAAATCATTCTTTTTAACATGGGAGGATTGGAATCGGTATGCTGAAAAATATGCTCGTGCTTTTGTGTCCCAAAATTTTGGTACCGGTGACCGTGTGGTGATCTGCGCCAGTTACGGGATGAATGTGGGGGCCAGTACCATGACCATGGCTGCTCAGAAGATTGGAATGGCCATTATACCTGAGGGAAAATGTTCTTTCCCAGTGCGGATCATGAACAGCTACCAGCCAACCGGAATAGTGGCCAGTGTATTTAAACTCCTCAGATTAGCTCGAAGGATGGAAAAAGAAGGTATAAACCCTCAAGAATCAAGTATAAAACATTTAATTGCAGGAGGGGAAAGTTTCGCTGATGAATCACGGGCCTATGTTGAGGAAGTGTGGGGAGTTCCAGTTTACAACACCTACGGTAGCACTGAGGGTACCATGTGTGGGGAGTGCCATAAAAAGGTGGGATTGCATGTTCCTGAAGACATGGTACACCTGGATCTATACGATCCTGCCATGGAAAACTTTGTAGATGAAGGAGAATGTGGTCGGATAGTTTTAACCACCCTACTACCTCCTGGAGGTAAAACCGGTACGTTGCTCTTGAATTATGACACAGAAGACACTTCAGTGGTGGTAAGCAGGGATAAATGTCCCTGCGGACGCACTCATATGCGTATTTTGAATCCAGAACGGGAGGCAGAAACAGCATGGGTGATGGGAGCTCCATTTAACCGTGTAGATGTGGAGAAGGGTGTTTTTCAAAGGGAAAACATGGACTACTTAACCGGGGAGTATGAGGCATTTATCTATGGTGATGAGGAGGAGGTTACCCTCAGGGTAAGTGTGGAGTGTCAGGATACCAAAAACTGTGCACAGGAACTGGTTAAGGAAAACTTTTTAAAATCATTCCTTCAGTACAAGCTTCCCCTATCTGAAGCACACCAGGATGGTAGTTTTAACATCCACTTTAATTTTACTGGACCGGGAGGCCTTGAATTCTATAAGATCAGGGGTAGACCTAAACGTTTGGTTGATCGTCGCTCTGAGTAAATCAACGGAAATTGGATCTGCTTTTACAAGTGGTGGTACGAAGCAACAGTACATGAACATTACAACAATTATTCAATTGGTTAATAGAAAAAATCGATGACTACAAATATTTTATTATTTTCTAAATAATAAAGCCGTTATATTTAAAAATAAAAAAATTAAGAGCAATTAGTTCTTTATTGGTATTGAATCTTCTCTTGCTCTTGTTTTAATTCCCAGAACTGAAAGTACAAAAATTCCAGCGAAAAGAATGCTAACGAAGAAATTTGCAGCTTCATACTGTTGCTGGAAAATTATGGTGTAAAGCCCCAGTAACACCATCATTGTAGAAAGACTTGCAGTCAAGGCCATGAAGTACATGGATTTTTCACCCCTGCTTGTTGTTCCTATTAGTGAATATTTCTTTCATTTCACAATACAATAAACATGTGGCATAAATTATGTGACAAGATTCACAAAAAGGAGGAATTCATTTTTTTAAATTAGTAAATTCTAAATAGGAGAGTATTGTTTATTTGATTAAAATGAGTTTTTAGGAGCTCTCTAAAAAAATAAAGTGAAAAATGTGCTTATTATTTTTTAAGGGAGTTAACCCCTAAAACCAGTAATATTTTATTAGAATCAGTAATATTAATGGTCATCCCGTGTTTTGCATGATGGGACATTTTTATAATCTGCAGGGCAATGTTTTTAGGAGTATCGTAGTCCGAATGGTACCTGTGGACTAATTAGGGGACTATTGCACTTGTTAATCAAGATACTCCAAAAATGAAAATAAGACGGATGAAAACTAAATTTATATTGTAATTTTCAAACCCTAGTAATAATCAAAGACCTGCACAGTCCATTGAACTTGATTATCTGGAATATCTGGAATATCAATGTTAACAGAGTAAGTTCCAGGTTGGGTTTTGATCTGTAAGCTCATGGTCTTCAGGGACATATCATTGGCTTTCCAGGCCAGGTCATCGGAAGATGACACTCCGTTAGATCCGTAGATCTGGCACTTCAAATTGGTATCTGGAGTTAGGGGTTGGGCAGTGATGTAAACTCTCATTTTATCACCCTTAATCTGAAAAGACCTTAGATCATCAGATGTTCCATTGTAAACACTGATCTGATTCCAGGATGCTTGGGTAGAAATGAAGGAGTCAGTATTATTTACACTGCCATGGGTACCGGGCCATAAGATGGCAACAGTAATCACAAATAGGATTAGGATACCAACTCCTAAAAATTTGAGGTTTTTAACTGTGAAACCACCATTATCATCTGATATTTCATCATCTTTAGGTTTTTTTGAAGATTTTTTAACCTTAAATGGTTCACCGCAAAACTCGCAGATAACGGCATCATCCGGATTTTCGTGTCTACATCTGGGGCAAATCATCTCATTCACCAGTTCCTATTAAAAATAGCTAAGTGTATTATTTGTTATTCAGGATATTTATGTTTATTCTAAAATATACTGGAAATTTATGCAAGTGATGAACAGGGTGAGGTTATAATTTTTTTAAACTAGTTACAGTTTAAATGATGAAGAATCTAAGACGATAAATAGAAAATAAATAAAATGAAAAGTGATTAAAATCATTTGTTAAAATTTTGAATTTCTAAAACCTGTATGGAATTAGTAGGGCAGTTTAACTGGCACTCCAAACATCCAAAACATCCTTCGGTGTTTATATGGCATTTCAAATCCACTATTGAAATATTGTTCATGAGACAGGCATCCACGCATACTCCGCAGCCAATACAAGTATCTTTCACCTTGGCCTGGAATTCCTGTTCAATGAGGATATCAACAATGGTGCGGGTGTTATCAATGTCCCCAGTAAGAGAATAGGTCATATATAGGAAGTCCCGGTTACAGCAACTGGTAAGGGCTTCTGCAACTTCTATAGAACTCCAGGATAGATTTCTACCATTTAAATAATGGGAAACTGTTGATCTGTCCATTCCCAGTTTATTTGCAATGTCTTTTTGGAAATAACCCTGTTCTCTGAGCTTCACCGCTGCCAAGTATTTTAATCCAGATGCAATATGTTTCGGCATTTATTCACCATGTGCGTTAATTACACATTAGCCAATGTTTAATATTTATAGGTTGCGACTCTTACAAAAATACGCCCTAAATCATATATTGCCTTTAATGGTATTTGTTCAATTAGATCAGAAAGAAAAACTATCAATAGAGGGTGTTAAAGGGTGAATCTAGTAATGGGAGGGGGATCTCTAATAACATGGATTAGGATCTAAATTGAGATTATCAACACCTAGAACAAATTTTTTATTCTGTTCTTTAACCAAGTTGTAGGATTGGTCTGTAAATGATTCATAAACAATAGCAGGCACTCCTTTCTTAATTAAGGGGATGGTGGTATATGTGGTGCTACTGGGATTGGGTGCATTGTAATAAGGGACACCTTCAAGTGTGTTGGTTAAGTTATATGCAATATCCAGAGAGGTGCCTCGTTGGATGGGTGTGAATAAGAAAACTTTTTTGGAGTATTCACCATCTGTTCCATGGACATCAACTGCTAGTGAGAATTTTTCCTGGGCAACATCTGGAACCACATATTCACTGGACAGTAACTGTCCGTTCATTCTTCCCTTTGAAAAGTCAGATGCATATTGAGTGACATTAATGTAATAAAGATAGTAACAGTATTTCAGGGATCCAGATTGTTCTTTAACATCTTCAGCCACAGTTTTATGGGCAGTACGTTCGCGAGGGTGTTGTCCTAGAACATAGGCTACTTTCACGGGCGAACTCGAGTTACCGTATGGTCCTTCTTTAATTACGCTGCCATATGATTCATTTCCCAGGGATTCCTGAGTGATGGGTGTTGTGGTAGGAGGTTCTTCTGCAGAATAAACATTGTAAATGGGGAATAAAAAAACCAAAAACAGGATAATAAATGTAAATATTCCTAAATACCCTTTATGGTTTTCATGGGATTGGATTTTCTTCTTTAATCCCAATATTTTCTCTTTAAAACCATCTAAATTATCTTTCAAATTAAACCGCCACCGTAAGTCCCTGCGAATAATAGTTTTCCTGTTTGTTTATTCTAAGTTAGTTCTTCTCATAAACTAATGTATAACTGCATCGATTATATAAAAGAGATTACTTTAGTCAGGAAATCCAATTGTCATAGTAAGACAGGTTAGTAAGAATACCTTTAAAATTTTTGTTAGACTACAATACTTTTTAGTCAGTCTAGATATATTTTAATAAATAAGGCAACTGATTGCAACTGATTATAATTTTCAGTAATTATTTTGAATATTAAACAACGGATCAAATCTTTTTAATAAAAATAGAAGTGATTCAGACCTGTAAAAGGTGTATCCAAAAAAAGTGGTTAATGAAATGTTAAACGCAGAAACTTATTTAACCTCCCAAAAAGGTATTGGAGGACAGATCAGAGCCCTAAACGAAGATTTTTATGTGGAAGAAATCCCTGAAACCCAACCCAGTGGTGAAGGGCCAAACACATGGCTTTGGATTGAGAAAAATGGTAGAACTACTCTGGAAGTGGTTTTAGACATTGCAAGGGAGCTTAAAATCAACCGTAAGCAGATGGGCTTCGCCGGAATGAAAGACAAAAAAGCAGTAACCCGGCAGTGGATATGTATCAGTAACAAAACACCTGAAGAACTTCAGGGGCTGGAAGATAAGCTTCACCATGTTAAAATAATTAATATAACTCCTAATCAGAAGAAGCTGCGTATGGGACAACTGGTGGGAAACAAATTCCGGCTGATGGTAAGGGATGTGGAAGATCCGGAAGCAGCTGCTCAGGAAGCAGAGGAAATCCTCAGTGAACTAAAGGAAAGGGGAGTGCCTAACTACTATGGATATCAACGTTTTGGCAAAGACCGACCCAACACCCACTTGGTGGGTAAAGCATTGATCAAAGGAGGTGTTAAAGAGGCGGTTGATCGTTACATTGGTCATCCATTTGATACTGAGCCAAAACACATCCAGGAGGCGCGCCGATTCTATGATGAGGGTGAACTGGAAGAGTCCCTGGAGTCAATGCCTAGTGGAATGAGATACGAGAAAATGATGCTACGTGCTCTCATTAAAGAAATGAAAAAGAGGGGAACTTTAAATGAGAAATCATACATTCTAGCACTTAGAAGTATTCCCAAACCCCTGAGCAGGATGTTTGTCCACGCATACCAGTCCTACCTTTTCAACAGGGTGGTTAGTGAACGTACCAAACTGGGTATTGACCAGTACGTGAAGGGAGATATTTTAATTGACAATGAAGAACACCTTATCCATGAATTTAGAGAAGAAGAAATAGATACCGAGATAAAAAATTTCCAGGCCCATCCTTCAGCACCATTATACGGGAGTAAGGTGCCACTGGCCGGTGGTAAACTGGGAGAGATGGAGCAGAAAATATTGGATGAGGAAAACCTTAAACTGGAGGATTTCACTGTGCCCCAGATGCCCAAACTGGGCAGTCATGGTATACGCAGAGCTATGCGCTTTAAGATATGGGATGTGTCTGCTAAGGCAACAGAAGAAGGTGTAATGTTGAGTTTTTCCATTCCAAAAGGATGTTACGCCACTGCAGTTTTAAGGGAAGTTATGAAGGTGGATGTATATTAAAGGTCAATAAGAATGATAGACGGTATCCAATGAGATGAACCACATGAATCTGGTAAACGCAATAATAGGGGCTTTTTTAGGAATTTTAGCTGCAATGGTGATTTTAATTTTCTATAACAAACTTAATCAGAATAAAGGATAGGATTACCTGGATTATTTAAATAAGGTGAGATACAGCATTGAACTGTCAACAGAATGTAAAAAATGGGATCTAAAATAAAAGATGGATCTACAATTATCTTGTAATGCCAGTGTTTAAGGGTGTTTATCTGCGTTATAGATGTTTATCTGCGTTATAGAGATATTTTTGGAAACAAGGTATTCATTACTAAAATCTGATTTTGGGTAATATAATTACATTTTCAATATTTTCTGTTCGATATTACTTTTCTCATGCTCTTACCAAACGCACATCAGATATCAGACCATAGGTTAAATTACCCCTCATATTAAGAGGGGTGCCCCCTCAGTAATTCTTGAATAATAAAAAACGAGAGATAGCTAATTGATCTAAATTAATCCTATAATTAATCCATTTAGAAGGATTTAGTTAATCATCGTTTAGTTAATTTTTATGAAAATTAGTAAAGAAATCATTAAGAAGTTAAAATTCGAAGATATAAAAAGATTTTTGGGGGTTCAAATTAAATTTTGAACCGTTTTTTAAGCTCACTTTTTGCTCTTTTTTCTATTTCTTTGCCACCTTTTCCTTTTGCCTGTTTTTCCAGTTCTTTGGCGGCTTTTTTAGTTACTGAGTCCAGTAATCCCATGAAATCCCTCCGTTAATGTAAGTAATTTTTGTTTAATGTTATTTTTCTGCATATTTTTCAGGATTTTCTTCGAACTCTTTTTTGCATCCTGGGGCACAGAAATAGTACTTTTTACCCTTGTATTCACTTATAAACTTTGCCTTGTTTTCATCTACATCCATTTTGCAGATTGGATCCACAGCCATCTTATCACCTCATTTACTTTTCCACGATTTGTAAATATGGGAGGTTATGGTTCTTATTTTTTTAGACTCTATAATCATTTTTTTATCTTCTTTTCATCCCTTCTAATTAGTTTCTTAAGTTTGATTTCCTTCAACTAACTCTAACTTCTTTGATGGGGGCAGGTATCCTTTTAAAAGCAGTGAAAGAGTTACAACAGTCACTGAACTCAGAGCCATGGCTAACCCTGCATATTCTGGTCGGAAAGTAATCCCGAAAGTGGGGTAGAGTAATCCTGCAGCCACAGGTATTAAAATCACATTGTAAGCGAATGCCCAGAAGAGGTTGAGTTTGATGCGCCCCATCACCTTCTCAGATAACTGCAATCCTGCCACGGCATCCAGTAAATTGTCTTTGATGAGTACTATCTCCCCACTTTCAATGGCCACATCAGTACCGCTACCAATGGCTATCCCTACATCGGCTTGAGCCAGGGCAGGAGCGTCATTTATTCCATCACCCACAAAGGCTACCACTTCTCCTTGATCCTGAAGTCTTTTTACTTCAGTGGATTTATCCTCTGGCAGAACCCCTGCTGTGACGTGTTCTATGCCTATGCTCGTGGCAATGGCATCTGCAGTTTTTTGATTGTCCCCAGTGATCATGGCTACCTCCAGACCCATCCTCTTAAGTTCACTTATGGCCTGAGGGGTGTTTTCCTTCAAGGTGTCAGCCACTCCCACAATACCGGAGAAAACATTATTTAAGGCAACCAGAACCGTTGTTTTACCTTCTGCTTCCAGTTTTGAAATCATTTCTTCGCTTGTATCAGATATTTCAACATTATTTTCCATAAGCAGTTTCCGGTTTCCTATGAGTACAGATCTCCTGTTAACAGTTGCTGATACTCCTTTTCCCCCATAGGTGTTGAATTCATCACTATCATACAATTCGATATCATTGTCCCTGGCTTTGGTAACCAACGCTTCTGCCAGGGGATGTTGTGAATTTTTCTCCACACTGGCTGCAATCTGCAGTAAGGCTTTATCATCTGTGCTGGTCCCTATGATATTGGTAACTTCTGGTTTGCCCTTGGTCAGGGTCCCTGTTTTGTCAAAGAGAATGGTGGTTAATTTTTCGGATATTTCCAGAGCTTCACCATTTTTAATCAGTATGCCCAGTTCTGCTCCTCGTCCAATTCCCACAGTCACTGCAGTGGGTGTGGCCAGACCCAGAGCACAGGGACAGGCCACTACCAGGATGGATATGAGGATAGTGAGTCCAAAAAGGAGGGTGCTTCCCAGGAGGAAATACCACACTATGAAGGATACTATGGCTATGGTGAGAACACTGGGGATGAAATAAGTAACAGCCTCATCAGCTATCCTCTGCACAGGTGGTTTGGACCCCTGAGCCGATTCCACCAGTTTGATTATCTGGGCCAGGACCATGTCCTTCCCAATTTTTTCTGCCCGGAATTTCAAAACCCCATTCTGGTTAATGGTTCCACCAACCACGTTAGAACCCGCATTTTTCAGGGAGGGTATTGGTTCTCCAGTAATCATGGACTCGTCAACGTAGCTTTCACCCGAAACTACCTTACCGTCCACCGGAATCTGTGCACCAGGTTTGACCAGTACTATATCACCAACTGTCACCTCTTCCACAGGTACCTGGATTTCAACACCATCATCATCTCCTTCATCACGAAGAATAGTAGCTGTTTTAGCCTGCAAACCCACTAATTTCTTGATTGCAGTACCAGTACGTCCTTTTGCACGTGCTTCAAGCCACCTACCCAGCATGAGGAAACCGGCAAGCATCAGTGCAGTTTCATAGAACATGAATTCTGGGGTAAGCACGATATTGAAGGTTCCCAGTACACTGGAAACAAAGGCCACTCCAATACCCATAGAGTACATCACATCCATGTTTAGGCTACGATTTTGAAGGGAACGATAAGCCGCAGAGAAAATAGGGTAACTCACATAAATAAAGGGCAGGATAGTAACTGCCAGCATGAAATAGGCCATGTTAAAGGGTAACATCATACCGGAGTACATCAACACCATCATGGGAATGGAAACAGCAAAGGCCACAATAAATCGGTTCCTTTTACTGTTGAGATCAGCTTTGCGTAGTTTTTGCTCCTGATCTGCCTGAATTTCCCCTTCTAATCCAAGAAATTCATATCCCAGATCTTCAATGGCTTTCCTCATCTGGGCCACACTGGTCATCTGGGGGTTGTAGGTTACATAGGCCTTTTCAGCAGCCAGATTAACGTTAACTTTACTAATTCCATCAATCTTTCTTAAAACTCCCTCGATGGCCTGGACACACATGGCACAGGTCATACCTCCCACTTTAATTATGGCCTTTTCATTCACCACTGTGAAACCAACATCTTTCACCGATCTCTCCAAATCCTGGAGTTCCACCTTATCGGGATCATACTCCACAGTGGCTTTTTCTGTTCCAAAATTAACCTGAGCCTCTTCCACACCCTCCAGTCCCTGCAGAGATTTCTCAATATTTAATGCACAGGAGGCACAGTGCATACCTGAAATTTTGATTTCAGCTTTTTTCTTAGAATCATCTACCATTTTTAATCCGGCCTTTTTAAGGTTTAAAATGTTCTAATGTCTTTAAATATTTGCCCTTCCTTCATAACTACCAGCATATTATCCGGATTTCCCAGGGAATCTATATCCTGAAGGGGGTTAATGGCACTGATTACCAAGTCGGCCAGTTTACCCTTTTCTATGGTGCCAATTTTATTCTGAAGTCCTAAAAGTTCAGAGGCATGTTTAGTGCCGGCCTGTATAGCTTCTGCAGGTTCCATACCCACTTTGCATAGAAGCCCCAGCTCTCGCAGGTTCTGCCCATGGGGACCTATGCCGCTGTCAGTACCCATAACTATTTTAACTCCTGCTTTTTGAGCTTTTTGAACGCTTTTAAGGCCGTTAGTGAATACATTCCGGGTATCTTCACAGCTGTATTCTGGAAGTTCCCCTGCTTCTAATTTTTCCATGTTCATCAAGTGTACCAGCATGGTGGGAACCAGCCAAGCATCCTTTTCAAGTAATAGGGCAATACATTCATCATCCAGGTAGGTTCCATGTTCAATGGATTTTATACCTGCTTTCAGGGCGTTTTTTATCCCTGTTGATCCATGGGCATGGGCCATGACTGGTAAACCTCTGAAGGAGGCTTCTTCCACCATCACCTGCAACTCATCACGGGTGAACTGGGGATGTTCTGGACTGTCGTTGGCACTTATAACTCCACCGGTTACCATAACCTTCACCGCATCTGCACCTGCCCTTAAAACTTCCCGAACTCTTTTTCGAACTTCTTCAGGTCCGTCACAGACTGGATCTGGAAGTCCAGGATAGGTTGTTTTTATCTGGTGGCCGGATTTATGCTGGAAGTCGAAATGCCCACCAGTTGTGGATAGGGGCATGACACTTATTTGAAGCCGTGGCCCGGTAATCAGTCCTTTTTCCACAGCTTGTTTAACTCCAAAATCTGCTAGGCCAGCATCCCTGACTGTGGTTACCCCTGCGTTCAGGGCGCGTTTCAGATTTAGAGTGGCCTGGTAGAAATAGAGGGATAATGGTGTGAATAACGGGTCTTCAAAGCGGAATCCATTCCACATCATGTGCACATGACAGTCAATAAAACCAGGGAGTATGAACCCTCCCCTGGCATCAATATATTTGATCTTATCATTCGGAAGTTTCACTGAGTCTTCAACACCAGAATCAATAATTTCCTGGTCTTTGATTAAAACTCCTGCATTTTCAAGGGGTTCACCACCTTCACCATCTATGAGAGTTCCATTATGGATGAACAAGTACACCATTACACCTTCTTTTGACTTAACCATGAAGTGATTTTATAATATTAATTTCTAATTTTTCTTTTATCATTAATCAGTAACTGACACTTTAATCAGTAATTGATTATTGTAGTTCATTTGTCTTATCTTTTATCTGGAAAGTGTGCAAAAAATAATTTGATAAATATTAATGGGAAAATAACTACAGATGGGGTTATTTTTGGGAATTAATTTGTAATTTATTGTTTGTCTGGATGATAACTGAATTTTTACACTCAATTTTTTGTTTATTAATCTTTGATGTATTGGAAATTTGAAAAGAAAAAATTATTAAGGACATGAAGGATATAATAGATATCTAATTGATAGGAGGTTGGAAACATGGTAAATCCGATGTTGGCTGTAGTCATATCTTTCTTTTTACCCGGTATTGGTAGTGTATATGCTGGTAAAACCATGATGGGGGTAGTGATTTTTGTCGTAGCATTGATATTGTTTGCTTCTGTTTATTTTTTAGGGGCTATTGCGTACGTATTATACATAATTGTCTGGATTTACGGTATGTATGATGCATACACTACTGCTAAATCCATGGTTTAATATAAATAAGAAAATAAGAATTTAATAGTTGATTTAATCAAAAGACATGGGATGTGAAAAGATGGACATTGACTGGGGAGCAGTAATTATAGGGTTTATCTTATCCATAGTTTTGGGGGCAGTTTTTGGCATAATTATACCTGCAGTAGGCTCAGTTCTCGGTTTACTCCTAGCTGGAATGGTTGTAGGTTACATGGTAGGGGGAACTGCCGGTAATGGTATGGCAAATGGGGCAGTGTCTGGTTTATTTGGAGCCATCGTACTGTCCATACTAATGCTAATATTCGGAACCCTAATCTTGGGAATAATTGGATTTGCAGCAGCCACCGTGACCTCATTATTCCTGTTTATAGCATTCTTCGGGGTCATGATCCTAATGGCCATTGGAGGAGCTATTGGTTCTTTAATAAAAGGAGAAGCATAACCACGGGCTAAACATCTAAAATTATTTTTTTTCATTTCTTTAATTTTTTCACATTTTAGAGCAAAAGTTTATTTTTTCAGAACTCCAAAAAGTATAATAGCGTTTAAATTGATTATTAAAAACGAATAATAAAGGTTACATTGTTTAATAGAGTGGAGTTATGAAGGTAAAATCATGATCGATCAAAAAGTTATTCTTATTGGAACAGTGCTGGCAGTGGTACTGGTTATTGTTTTAGGGATGTTCATCCCCTTAATTGGGGGCGTAATAGCCCTTATACTGGCGAGTATTATGGCCGGATATATGGTTAATCAGAATATAAAGACAGGAGCAGTACACGGAGCGTTAATAGGACTTTTCACAGGGATTATCTACATCTTAGTGATATATGCCATTTCAGGATTCTCACAAAAAATAATTGGTGGCCTAATCATCTATTCTTTGGGTTCAATACCAGTATACATTCTTTTAGGGCTTGGTGGGGGAATAATTGGCTCTGTGATGAAAACAAGGCAGCAACATGTTGAAGAAATATTAAAAGAAGATAATTCTGAAGAAGAAGTTTCTTCTGAAGATGATAAAGAAACTTAACATTATAAAAAATCTTAAAAACATCGATCTAAGGTAGAAAGAGAATAGAAAGAACCGAATCACATGTTGGAATCACATGTTGATAATTGAGGAGTGATTATAAATGGTAGACTGGCAAGCAGTTGGAGTAGGATCGCTTATAAATGCGGTTTTAACCATTGTCTTAACAATTTCTGTTTTTCCTTTGTTCTTCTTAGGTCCGATAGTAGGAGGTCTGGTGGCAACTTACATTGGACGTGGGGAGAAAAAAGACGCACCAGTGGAAGGTGCATTAACCGGCATCATCGGTGGACTCATAATAGGAATTCTGTTTATCGCCGGTTTCGGAGCTTTAAGTGCCATAATAGGATTAATATTTGCCAAAGTTGGCATAGTAGCAGGGGCAATGACTCTGATAGCGGGGCTTTTCATCACTGTGGTATCCATATTCCTGGGGGGAGTTTTAGGTGCTGTTGGGGGTTTAATAGGTGCTGAAATCAGGGAAAACGGTCGTGGAAAAGTAGAAGTAGAAAATTAATAGGCTAGTGCCTATTTTTTTTAATACATTTTTTTAAGAAACATATTTGGAATGTTATCCCTTTTAAAGTCGGAATGTTATCCTCAGAATGTAATCCATTTTAAGCATTTATTCCCATTAAAAGTCTCAATAGAGATTATAAATTCAATTCTGTTGTTGATTTATTTTTAGAATTTCAATGATCCCGGTGTTGGCATTAACCTCCACCAGATCACCGCCCTTTAGAATGTTAAGAACATCCTCTTCAGGCTGGTCAACCATGGGGATACTGGCCATTATGGCTCCAGTGGCTATGATGGGCTCTGCTTCCATGGCAATGATAGCCAGTGGTGCGGTTTTATTTTTAGCCATCTGGAAGATCACGTAGGATCCCACGGTGGAACCCTTCCCTGAGGGGATCACCAGTATTTTACCACTTATATTCTGCTGGTAGAGTTCATGTTCTCGATCAGTGATATTTCCAGTCTGGGGATCAACACCACCCAGGAAACTCAGGGGTTCATGAGAGATGATCACAGATCCCCTGGCATGTCCACGTGCAATTTTACGACACTTGATAAGATGGGAGGTCATATAGTTAGTTCCTCTTTTTACTTCTTTTTTTACTTATTCAGATTCTCAATTATTGTAACCTTTACATAAATTTTTTTTGCAAATAAAAAAATAGGGGGTCAGTTTAAAAACCCCAAGGGGGTATATGTAATAAACTATCCCGGGAATTAATTAGAATTCATCTTGTTTCAATCCTTTTATTCCAGTTCTAACTCAACTCCACCAATAACTGGTCTTAAATAATTGTATAACAGGGCCATGATGGCGTATATTATGAAGATGGCTATGAAAGAACCAATGGTATTTCCTAAGAGGTAACCAAGCCCGCCGATGGCATTGCCAGTGGCAAAATACATGACCAGTGTTGGTAAAGAAAATATGAAGTTCAAAATGGTCAGTACCACGGCACTGATAAGAGCCAGGGGAATAGGCTTTATCTTCTTGATTTCAAAGGAGTTATCCTTTATTGTGTTGAACTTTAATCTTATTCCACCCATTTTAGGGGTCAGGAAATTGTATACTAGTGCCATGAGGGCGGTGTATATGAAAGTACACACAAAAACCAGTATGGGAATTCCGATTACCATTATCACAATTCCTATCAATCCAATAGCACCTAAACCTTCTAATCCTACCATAGAACTACTTGTGCTGATTGATGCCAGAGCCGCGCCCTGTAAAACCACAACCAGTAATGGGGCAACTATCAACATTATCAAGAAGGTTAAAATGGTGTAAATGAAGGATGCCATTAGTGATAGGGGGATTACTGGTACTGATCTGACCTCTTTCATTTCAACCATTCCCAGCTTAATACCTCCTATCCGGGGCACCAGTAAGTTGTAAGTGAAAGCTATGAGGAATGAGGACAGAATACTAAGCAAAAATGATCCTACTGGTAAAATAATGATAATCGCCACAGAGGCTGTCATCAGAATACTGGTAATGATACTGGCTTCTGAAGGTAGGAAAACAGCCAGCACTCCCATTATTAGAATTAGTATTAATGCGTAGATGAGACCCACAACAGCTGATATCGAGGAAGACATCAGAGTGAAGGGGACAATAGCCACAGACTTTATTTCTTTTAATTCTTCCATGTGATTAACCTCCGGTTTGTAATCAGGATAAGCGTAATTCATCAAAAATTCATATAATAACTTTAATTCCATCTAATTTCTTATTCTAATCTATTAAGTTATTTCTTAAAATAAGTAATTGTTTGGATACATTTACCATAAAAAATCCCTTGAAAATGATTAAAACAGTTTTATATCTGTAATTCCATTATTCCTTATTTTAATAACCTCAGATTATCAATGAATAAAAAGAAATAAAAAAGGGGTGAATTGTTTTAGAGGTTTATTCCAGTACCAGTTTGATTCCGCCAATTTTGGGTTGCAGGAAGTTGTAAATTAGTGTACCTAAGGCTACTATAATGAAATCAATTATGAACATCATTATGGCCATTATTATTAGCATAGTTATGGCTAATAAGATGTCCATTAAGAGAAGTCCAAATATTAATCCTATTATAGCTCCTAATATTGCTGAAATAGTTCCTATGGCTAGTGCGGCGGGCACTACGGGGATGTTGGTTAGTTCAAAGGCAGTTCCTGCTTCGGCGAATATGAGTTTTATACCGCCGATTTTTGGCATGATGATGTTGTACAGTACTGCGAAAATGGCTACTCCAATGAATGTGCCTATGAATGACATTATTGGATTTATGATGATATAATTAATAGCCCAGAAACCGGACATAGTACCCACGAATGCGCCAGTTGGAATAGTTGCCCCGGTTGTATTAGTTGCATTAGCAACTACAGTACCGGCGATTGGAATGATTCCACTGATTAATGACAGAATTGTTGAACCTGCTAGTCCCATGTACAAACCGTATATTAAAGTACCAATAGCAGCTATACATGAGATTATTAGTGCAACAGATACTACTGGAATTGATTTAAGTTCTTCTCCATCCATACCCAGTTTTATACCGCCTACTTTAGGTGCAAAGAGGTTGTATAATAATGCACCCACGAATGCGTAAACTATTTGGATGAGGAATGCTGTTAAAGGCCACAGTATAATTATTCCTATTCCTAATAGGGCAATGAAAGCAGCAAACAGGCTTGCAGCAGGTATTAATGCAGCGATGGTTCCGAAGAAGAGAACAATAATAATTGCTGCGATAAAGGCTAAAATTGCGTGTATTGATGAGGTCATCAATGTGAATGGTGCGGCTCGGATGTGTTTAATTTCTTTGATATCGACCATTTTTTTCACCTCCCTTTACAATCAGTAACAATATTGTTTATTATCTGTAATATATTAATTTTTCGTTTTCAGGGAGGTTTAAAAGCAGCAAATAATTAAAAATAAAAAAAGAAGGTTAAAGATAAAAAAATAAGGAATTTTTTATGAAAAAATCTAAATCGGGTTTCATCGTAATAAATTTTTTTAAAACCAGTTTTTTGATTTTTCCAGAACATTCTCCACTATCTGCACTGAAGATCCCAGGTAGGTGTGGGGGTCCATAATATCATCCACTTCTTCCGGGCTAAGATAATCTGTTATATCTTCCTGTTGGAGGACCACATCTTTTAAACTAACTCCCAGTTTGTTGGCTTCCAGAGCACACTTTCGAACCAGGGCATAGGCGCTTTGTCTTCCCATACCCTTCCTGGTGAGTTCGGCCATGAACCTCTCGGCCATAATCAGCCCACCAGTGAGGTTAAGGTTTTTTTCAATGTTTTCAGGGTAGAAGACCAGTTTTTCCATTAAGCGAATGGTCAAATTCAGTATGTAATCTGTGAGGATGGATGCCTCTGGGAGCATGATCCGTTCAGATGATGAGTTAGTCAGGTCTCTTTCATGCCATAGTGCGTTATTCTGAAGAGCCGGAGCTGGATATGCTTTAATAACTCTGGATACTCCACATATCCTCTCTGCAGTGATGGGGTTCATCTTGTGTGGCATGGTACTGGATCCCACCTGTTTTTCAGGGTCGAAACTTTCCCCTAATTCTTTGATCTCTGTACGCTGCAAGTTACGTATTTCCAGGGCAATCTTATCAAGGGTACTGGCCAGGTTGGCCAGGTCCATCATGTATTCTGCGTGGTTATCCCTCTGCACCACCTGGTTGGATATCAGTGTTGCAGGGAGTCCCAATATCTCGGAAACCTTGAGATGAACCTTCAGTCCATCTTTACCCAGTGCTGCTGTAGTACCAACTGCTCCAGTCATCATTCCCACACAGAGCCTGCCTTTACATTCCTCCAACCGTTCATACTGGCGGTGGAGTTCATCTGCCCAAAGGGCGAATTTCATCCCATAAGTGGTGGGTAAAGCGTGCTGTCCATGGGTTCTCCCAATACAAACTGTTTTTTTATGTTCATCTGCCAGTTTAAGGACTATTTTCGCCAGACGAGCCACTTTCTCCTGTAGGATATCAATGGAATCACGCAGTAAAAGGGATTGTGAACTGTCAATTATGTCATTTGATGTGGCACCGAAATGCACGTATTCCCCTTCATCATTGTCACAAACCTCAGCCAGGGCTTTTACAATGGATGCAATATCGTGGTTGGTTTCTTTTTCTATCTCTGCCACTCTTTCACTGGTAACATACTGGGTGCTGGCCTTACTTCTTATTTCCTGCGCAGCCTCTTCAGGAACTAGGCCCAGTTGAGCCTCAGCTTCTGCCAGAGCTGCTTCCACTTCCAACATTTTTTGAAGTTTATTCTCTGCCTCCCAGACACTTTTCATTTCCGGGGTTCCATAACGAAATTCAATTGGGTGAATAGCCATGTTAAAAACTCCTTAAAATCTCTAATTAATAAAAAACATTAAAATCTAAGAATTTCTTTTAAAAAAACTTTTATTATTACCAAATCCTTTCACATGAAATTATTCTACATTGGGAACAATCACATAGGTTACTAGTTCACATAACATAAAATGTTCATTAAAACTTTTGTAACTCCGAAAATAATTTGGGAGTTTAAAAGTAAAGGTTTTTTTAGGAATATGAAAACCTGAGAGCTATACAGAAAACAGCCAGAATAACGGTCATAATTATAACCTGTTCCGGGCTGAGTTTGGGACCTTTGGTTTCTTCTTCAAAGTACCTTACCAGACCCGCCCCACTTGGTGGGAGGTATTTTTTTTCTTTCTTTGCCATTAAATCACCATGTAAAATTGATCATAAAAATTATATTCACTAATAATTTCATTCTACTTACTGACATTTTATTCATACCTATGTTACACATTACCGCCTTATATTTGTAGTGGTGTTCTTATGATGAAATCCGGTTGAAGAGTGAAAGTTCACTGGTTTAAAAAACTATAAATTATCTCCAGAACAATAACAATTAGTAGAGTTTAAATAATGTTCTAAGTTTATGGGGCTTCAAATCGCATTTCTACAGAAATATAACATTAAATATGACTCAAAAGGGTTATTATGGGGTTAATTATTAAAAATATAAAAAAATCAGGGAATTAGCATGGGATACTTTGAAACATTGGAAGAGGGCACTGAAAAGGCCTACGAGGTGGCCAAGGAGGCCCGGAAGAAGGGTCATGATATTGAAACAGAACCAGAGATACCTCTGGCTAAAAACCTGGCTGAACGTGTAGAGGGGCTGGTGGGCCCACCAGGAGTAGCGGCACGGATTAAAAACATGGAAGAGAATATGTCCCGTGAAGAAGTCACATTCCAAGTGGCAAAGGAAATAGTAACAACAGATGAGGTATTAAATGCTGATCTGGGGGACAAAGACCAATTTAAAATAAAAGAAGAAGCCGCTGACCAGGCAGTGCGAACAGCACTATCTATTATTACTGAGGGGGTAGTGGCTGCACCACTGGAAGGAATAGCCAGAGTGGCTATAAAACGGAACTTTGACCAAACATGGTACCTGGCAGTGTACTTCACCGGACCCATAAGAAGTGCTGGAGGAACAGCATCTGCCATGGCAGTTTTAGTCGCAGATTACATACGTAGTAGCATGGGACTAGCAGCTTACAAGCCCACTGAGGGAGAAATCGAACGTTATGTGGAAGAAGCAGAGCTTTACGAGTCAGAGGTAACCAACCTGCAGTACTCCCCTTCTCCAGATGAAGTTCGTACCGCAGCTAAGAACATACCAGTGGAGGTTACTGGTGAACCAACAGACCAGGTAGAGGTTTCCCACCGGGACCTGGAACGTGTGGAAACCAACCATCTTCGTGGTGGTGCCCTCCTGGCCATGGTGGAGGGTGTTATACAGAAAGCCCCTAAGGTATTGAAGTACGCCAAGATGTTGAATATGGAAGGATGGGACTGGATGGGAGATTTATCCAAAACCAAAAAAACAGATAAAGATGAGGAAACTGATGAAGGCAAAGAAGAAGATAAAATAGATGATAAATACATGAGGGATATCATTGGAGGCCGTCCAGTTTTAGCATACCCTCAAACCAGAGGGGGCTTTCGTTTAAGGTACGGTAGATCAAGAAACACAGGACTGGCTGCCATGGGTGTGCATCCAGCTACCATGGAGATCGTGGAATTCTTGGCTGTCGGAACCCAGATGAAGATCGAAAGACCGGGTAAAGGTAACTGTGTAGTTCCCTGCGATAGTATTGATGGGCCAATTGTGAAACTCAGAAACGGAGATGTGGTAAAGGTAGAATCTGTACAAGAAGCTAAGAAAATCAGACCAAACGTGGTGGAAATAATTTACCTCGGTGACATGTTAGTGGCCTTTGGGGAGTTCCTCAGAAACAACCACTCTCTTCTCCCTGCTGGTTGGTGTGAAGAATGGTGGTTGCAACTTTTAGAAAAATCAGCCAGTTACCATGATGGACAGGAAGATGAGTTGAATCAGTTCCTCCAGCGGGGTAAAATAAGTGCTCAAGAAGCATTTGAACTGTCAAAACAGTTCCAGATCCCACTACACCCTGACTACACCTATTTCTACCATGATGTGACCAGAAAGGATATTAACGCTCTCCAAACATGGTTAGTCAATGATCTCGACAATATAAACATTGAAGATGACCTAGTAAAAGATATGGGGCCTGAAAAGAGGATACTGGAATCCATTGGAGTTCCTCACCGTGTTAGTGATGATAAAATTATTCTAACCTTGGATGATGCCTATACCCTTCTTCACACCTTAACTAAACCACTGGACACTGAAAATGACATATCCACACTGGATGCTTTAAACCAGGTGTCACCGGTGGAGATAATGGCCAAAGCACCAACTTATCTCGGTGGAAGGGTGGGAAGACCTGAAAAAACCAAGGAAAGAATGATGAAACCCGCACCACATGCCCTGTTTCCAATTGGTAACTTTGGTGGGAACAGGAGAAACATTGTGGAAGCCGCTCGAAAAGGCAGTATCACTGTTGACATAGCCCGATGCAAATGTACCAATCCTGAATGTGGTGTGGGTTCTATGCAGGCCATTTGTCCTGTCTGCGGTGCCCGTACAGTTCCCACCAGCTCAGGAAAAAAGAGAATCAACGTGGCCAACCTCCTCAGAAAGGCCTATAAAAATTCCGGTGTGCGGAAACTGGATGAGATAAAGGGAGTAAAGGGAATGATATCCGAGGAAAAATTCCCTGAACCCCTTGAAAAGGGAATACTCCGGGCAAAAAATGGTGTTTACACTTTCAAAGATGCCACAATCCGTCATGACTCCACAGACCTCCCACTTACTCATTTCATACCCAGAGAGATAGGTGTAAGTCCTCAGAAACTTCGTGAAATAGGATACACCCGTGACATCAAAGGAGAGGAGCTTAAAAATGATTATCAGGTGGTTGAGCTTCGTATACAGGATCTGGTAATATCAGAGGCCTGTGGAGAATACCTGATGCGGGTTTCCCACTTCATTGATGATCTTCTGGAAAATTTCTACGAAATGGAACCATTCTATCGGGTTAAAACCAAAGAAGATCTGGTGGGGCACCTGGCAGTGGGACTGGCACCTCACACTTCAGCTGGGGTTTTGGGACGAATCATAGGATTTACCAAAGCCGCAGCATGCTATGCCCACCCCTACTTCCACTCAGCCAAACGTCGAAACTGTGACAGTGATGAAGACTCAGTAATGCTATTAATGGATGCATTACTGAACTTTTCCAAGGTTTACCTTCCCAGTAGCCGTGGGGGACGTATGGATGCTCCGCTGGTTCTTTCATCCCGTATAGATCCAGAAGAAATAGATGATGAATCCCACAACTTGGATACCATGGAAATGCTACCCCTGGAACTCTACCAGAAAACCATGGAGAATGCTAAACCTTCTGATGTGGTGGACTTGGTGGATAATGTCCAGAAGAGGTTGGGCAAGGATGATCAGTACGAGGGATTGATTTATTCTCATGAAACTTCCAGCATTCACCAGGGACCTAAAATATGCCTCTATAAAACACTGCCCACTATGAAAGAGAAGGTAAATGGGCAGATCAGTCTGGCAGAGAAGATACGTGCAGTGGATCAAAAAGGAGTGGTGGAAGGAGTCCTGAACTCTCATTTCCTACCAGACATGGCAGGGAATATAAGAGCATTTGCCCGGCAGAAGGTACGCTGCACCAAATGTAACAAGAAATACCGGCGCATACCCCTAACTGGGGAATGTACCTGTGGTGGAAACCTTATACTGAGTATATCCAAGGGTTCTGTTGTAAAATACTTGGAAATATCCAAGGAACTGGCGAGTCGTTACCCTATAAATCCTTATCTGGTGCAAAGGATTGAACTTTTAGAGTCTGGCATACATTCTCTCTTTGAAAGTGACCGATCCAAGCAGAGTTCACTGGATGTATTCCTGTGAACTTGGATTCATATCTCAGGTAGTGCACATGATGTGTTATTGTGCACTATCGACCTGGTTTCATGGTAAATTTGTTCACCTCATGTGTTCAATTGAGGGAGAGGAATGATATTAATGGAAACAGTTAACGTTATAAACAGTTTTTACGGATCAGAACAGTTTGGTTATCGGAAAGTTTTATATGATACGAATAAAATAAAATATGGTAGTTAAAAAACGCCTCTAGGGGGTTTATAGGGGATTTTCATGAATTTAATATTAGATGTTAATATTTATTTTAAAAGTTAAATCGGAGGATAGATGATGAAGGACGCCCGTATTATTGCTGCCATACCAACCAAGGCGGAAAATTGTGTTTTGAAGAATAATGGGATATTTGAGAAGTTCAGTCATGAGAAAATATTGAAATCCTGTCTTATGGCAGGTGCTCCCCTTTGGGCTGCGGAAAAAATAGCATCTCAGGCTGCTGGAGCGGCTTATGATGGAGTCACCACCAAAGAAATCAAAATGTGGGTTTATGACTCTCTGAAGCGGGTCGAACCTGCGGTGGCTGACAAATATCTCAGAAGTAACCAGTTAAGGGTTCGAACAGCACGGGACACCATTGAATCCTTCGACAAATCCAAAATTGAGAAAACTCTGATTGTAGAAACAGGTGCCAGTCCAGAAATCGCGGATAAAATTGCCACCAGTGTTTGGAAAGAGGTTAGGAAACTGGATGTAGAATACCTAACTGCTCCCATGCTCAGGGAGATGGTAAACACTAAACTGGTTGAGAATGGACTGGAAACCCTCAGACGAAAGTACACCAGGCTGGGTATACCTGTCTACAACATCACCAACCTCATCGAAAATGGAAGCCGTGACAACGCCAACATGATCCACAACCCGGAAACTGTACACAAATACGTGGCTGATGAGGCCCTTAAGCAATACGCACTTTTGCAAATGCTCCCCAATGAACTGGCCGACGCCCATCTGGGTGGAGATATACACATACACGATCTGGAATTCTTCGCGGGCAGACCTATAAACTGCCTCCAGCATGATTTAAGATACTTTATAAGAAACGGGCTCAAAGTGGATGGTACTGGTGACCATACCTCGGTGGCAGGACCACCAAACCACATTGAAACTCTGATGAACCACTCTGGAGAAATAATGCTGGCAGCCCAGCAGAACATGAGTGGGGGACAATCCATGAGTCTCTGGAATGTCTTTGTCGCCCCATTTGCCCATGGACTTCCCTACGAGAAGATCAAACAGGCAGTGCAGATGTTCATCTACAACCTGAACATGGCATACGCTGCCAGAGGAAGCCAGGTACCATTCACATCCATCAACATGGAATTCACCGTACCAGATTTCTTAAAAGAGGAACCAGCATATGGGCCTAAAGGTAGACTAGTGGGAACTTATGGTGATTTTGAAGACGAAACCCGCATGTTACAACGGGCCTTCACTGAAGTACTCCTAGATGGAGATTCAGATGGTAAACCACACCTTTTCCCCAACACAATCTACGCCCTACGGAAAGAAGTCCTGAAGGATGAATTTGCCGAAGATCTGGAACGGGTGCATGAATTATCCTCCAAGTACGGTACCGCATACTTCACCAACATGCTACCCAGTTACAGGGGGCAGATGGCTAACTACATGGGATGCAGAACATCTCTTTCCGATAACTGGACCGGGGACTGGGATAAGGACTGTTTCCGAACGGGAAACCTGGCTTACGTAACACTGAACTTGCCCAGAATAGCATACCAATCCAAGGATGAAGATGAAATATTCGAGTACCTGGATTCATACTTGCGTCTGTCTGAAGAGGTCCTGATGTTACGTCGCCAGCAGGCAATGGCCTGTCTGGATGATTACAACTTATTACCATTCTTAACTCAGGAATTGGATGGGGAAAGGTATTATCGGGTTGAAAACTCCACGATGACCTTTGGGTTTGTGGGATTAAACGAAATGCTCCAGTCATTCTGTGGTTCGGGAATAGATGACCCTGATTCACTCAAATTAGGTCTCAAAGTAGTGGATTATATGAACGGGCGGGCTCAAGAACTTAAAAAAGATAATGGGCTCCGTTGGACTATTATCCAGACTCCTGCCGAGTCCACTGCCTACCGGTTTGCAACGCTTGATCGGGAGAAATTCGGTAACAATGCCATAACTCAGGGAGATTCTGATGCTTATTACTACACCAACTCTTCCCATGCCCCTGTGGATACCAGTCTGAACCTGGCAGAGAAGATCCGTGTCGAAGAACAATTCCACAGCCGTACTCTGGGTGGACACATCTTCCATGCCTACATGGGAGAATCACACAGTGACCCTGAAGCACTGATGAGCCTCACCAATAAAATAGCCAAGAAATCTGATATAGGTTTCTGGGCATACAGCAGTGCCCTCAGTTTCTGCATAAAATGCAAAACCCTGATGAAAGGATTACAGGATAGCTGTGCTTCCTGCGGGGAACAAAAAGAAGTAGAATGGTATGACCGTATCACGGGATATGTCCAGCAAGTGGGTCGCTCTAAATCCGCCAGTGGAGGATGGAATCCGGGTAAAATGAAAGAGTTGATGGATAGGAGAAGGTATTAAACTTTCCCCATCTCTTTTTCTTTTTAATTTTTACTTTAATCTTTAATTTGTTTTTAAGCTTTTTTACAATTAAATTACTGTATGTGAATTAGTCAACATATTGAGTGAAAAACAGAATTTACACTTGATAATCTTGGAATACTGAAAAAACACCAGATAATAAACTCTTACTATAAATCCAAGGATAAATACTACATATTAAACGAAAGGAACATTGGCATAATCCTATGCTTAAAACAAAATTTAGTTATTGGCTTTTAATTCGCCTTTTAGATATTTCTTTTAACTGTTCAGCACTACCGATGGTTAATGCTCACGGGATATTCGAATATTACAAATCTTAATACTTAAAAACTGGAAATAAGACTAAAAAAGAATCTTATAATGATTTTGCATGAATTTAACCAGTTAAATATTTCAAACCGGCGATCTGGTTTAAAATATCGGTTTTAGTTAGAATTCCAACGGGTTTATCCTGTTCATCAGTGACAATAAGACGCCCAATTTTGTTTTTGTTCATAATTTGAATGGCTTCTGCAATCATCACGTCTTGTTTAACAGTTATTATGTACTTGGACATCAAATTGGTTATTTTAAGATCCATTTCTTCATTGGCAATTGCTTTGGTAATGTCAATAAGGGTTAAAATTCCTATAACACTATCATTTTCAACTACCGGGGCTCCGTCTATTCCATTATTGGATAGGATCCATGCTGCTTCCTTTATATCCATACTGGGATCCAGGGTTATAAGATCCTGACTGGCTATTTCCATCACTGATTTATGGGGTATGCTTCGTATATCTCTGACATCCAAGAGCAAAACACCATCCATATCATCCCTTCCAACAATAATACCATTCACAACGAGCTTATTCACGGGACTGGGCCCTACTCGTATTTTATCTCCAAGATCAAGCTGTTTAATATCTCCCATGACCTTTATAGTTGCTTCACACTCTCCAGGCTGAGGAAGGCTGGTGAATTCTATTCTGGTAACAGTTAAATTTTCCACCACTTTATCTTTTTTAAACAAAGGCACGGTTTCTTCGTCATCGGCAGCACTGAGATTTAAAGCATGGTATGCATCTATTGTTGGTTTATACCCGCCTCTTGGGCCTGGAACGCCTTTCACGATCCCCATACTTCTTAAGGATTGCATTTGATTTCGTATGGTTCCAGGGTTACGGTTCATAATCGCTGCAATATTTTCTCCTTTAATGGGCATGTAATTTGATTTATTATACAGATCAATCAAAACCTGCAATATCTCTTTTTGGACGGTTGTGAGCAGTAAAACACCTTCTAGTTGGTTATTATTGTTGTCAGGATTAATAATACCATTTGTTGTGGGGGTTATAACCTATGCAATCTGGGGTATATAAACCGAATCCAATATGGGGAATGGAAGTCCTTTTTTTTGCAATGTTTATTAAATGCGATTAATAATTCTTTTTATGTTTTGACGGGGGTTCAAATTGGTTTAATAAAAATAAAAAGATGGAATAATGAATTGATCAGGTTATGATCTCTTCTAAGCGATTTTCGCTAATTCCATTTTTGATTTCGAGTGCCATTCTACGGCCCATGCTCAATGGTTCTCCGTAATAGAGGTAGCTGTATGCGGATCCGTTCATGAAGGTGTTTGTTCCACCGTCTGACCGTGCACTCATTTCAAATACTACTATTTCCAAGTCATCGTTAACTAGAGTCTGCATACAGAACGGACCATTAAATCCTGGTGGTACCAGTTCTTTAGCACCCTCTGTGATTTTGTCTCCTATGTCAAATGCCTGTGGAAGTAGTGATTCTCTTAAAACTACAGGGTGATTACCTGTTACAACATATGAGGCATTTGCCCCGATGTCTAGCTGGTCTCTCGCAGGTACTCGGACTAAACCATCAATGGTGGATTCATATCTGCTGTCAATTCCTAAAAGCTCCACTTCATCCTTTAATCCTGAGAAGAAGTAATGAATACAATAATTACACCCTAATACGTATTCTTCCATGTGTGCATTTTTTATATCCTTTTCTTCAATCCATTTTCTCTCCAACATAGCCTCAATCTTCTGATCAAATTCTTCAGTTGAGTTGGCAACGAAGTATCCTCTTCCTCCTCTGGCTCCTGGGAACTTAACCATTACAGTTCCTTCAATTTTGCTGGGATTGTTTATTTTTTTAGGAATCCTAACCCCTGATTCAGTCATCAATTTTCTTTCCAGGTCCCTTTCCGCTTCCCATCTCAGAATGTCCCTATTTCCAAACATAGGAACGTTAAAAATAGTTTCAATATTATCAAGCCCAGCATAGGCCACGAAGGATCCATGTGGGAACACTATACTGTTCATATCCCTTAATTCCTGCTGGACATCCTCATTAATTATGTCACTAAATTTATCAACCATAATGAATTCATCAGCAACGTTAAATCTTTTGTAAGGAACTTCCCGTCCTTTTTCACAAACTACTGCCGTCCTGAACCCCTCTGCTTTTGCTCCCTGAAACATATGCAGGGATGAATGACTTCCTAAAGTCGCAATAGTTATGTCTTCCTTGTCATACCCATCCAAAACATCCAGAATTTCCTGCCGGTTTATTTTACTCATTTGTTAAATCCCTCCGCATGTTAATAAATATCTGGTTAAATAAACATGGTTAAGTTCTGATAGTTATCTTTTTCGTATTGATTTTTTGTGTGATGGGCGAGTCATTGCAGTAATACAGGCAGCATTAAACATTGTTTAAGGTTTTAAAAGAGAAAAGTAAGATAAATAAATTCTGTAAATCGGATTTCAAGCTTTTATTTATTTCTTAACTATATGTTTTTGGGTATTAATGTTTCCGGTTGTTGATTAATGTTTTTAATGTTGATCAGAAATGTTTTTATATCGTATCTGGTAATAGTAATTCATGTAGGTGATGGGTTCCACCTTATAACCGCGAAGTGCTGATGATCCCTGTAAACTTAGTTTGTGGAGGAATCATAGTTGCAAGCGGATTTAAACTCATCATTTGTGAAAATCACTTTTTTATATAATTTAGATTATTCAGGATCTACTTTAGAGTTATTAATACAGTTCATTTTAGGAAATATTTTTAGAATTCTGGCTATTTTAGATACATTTATTTTGTATTTACTGAATTTATTTCCACTTAAATTCAGATATAACTTGTTATTGAACAAATTTTCAGCCATCACTGGATTTACAATTGATAATGATCTAAATAAGGTTATTAATGGATATTTTTATTCATAATACCTTTTATTTCTGATTAATCACTAACCTGAAATATTAAGAGGCGATTCAGATTTTAGACCACGCTTTAAAATTTGTCCACGAACGAGAACATCCTGAAGGAGGATTTACTCTTTATGAAGGTATTCCTGACACTAAGAATACATATTATGGTATTAAAATTCTACAAATGTTGGGTGAAGAACCCCACAATAAGGAAAACACAATTAAATGGATTGAAAACTTACAAGAGGGAAGGCAATACGGCACTCGAGGGATTTTTTACAGGTTAAACATCTTGGATGCGTATAAAAGAAATCCAAAATTTGCTCAAAAGTATGTTAAGAGATTTACCGAGAGATATAAAACTTCCAGCCCTGAAATAATCTTTTTAATGACCAGTATATTGAGTATTGTGGGATCTGAAGACCCAGAATTAATTAAAAAATGTGTTTTATCCTTTCAAAATGCAGACGGGGGATTTGGAAAATACAGATCTGATATAATGTCTACCTACTACACTCTGGAAACATTAAACCTCATTAACCATGATTTCATAAACTCACATGAGAAAATTATAGAGTTCACTAAGAACTGCCAGACTGATGAAGGAATTTTTGCCTACACTCCTCTAAGTTACCCTCCCTACATTGAAAGCATATATGCTGGGATTAGAATCTATGAAATCATTGAACATCCTCTTGATCACGGGTTAAACCAGGATAAAATCATTAATTTT
Organism: Methanobacterium sp. Maddingley MBC34; assembly: GCA_000309865.1. Classification (NCBI taxonomy): domain Archaea; kingdom Methanobacteriati; phylum Methanobacteriota; class Methanobacteria; order Methanobacteriales; family Methanobacteriaceae; genus Methanobacterium; species Methanobacterium sp. Maddingley MBC34. Next base: position 49,237 of record AMGN01000009.1, read on the forward strand.
GTATTAAAGCTTCAAAATGCTGACGGAGGATTTAGAAGATCGTACTTTATCGGAATATCAGAATTGGAATACGTTTTTAAAGCGTTATATGTTCTAAAAAGTTTACACTATATATGAAACGTTCTAAATATAAAAATTCCTTAAAACTTGATTAAGCTAAAAATAATGGTACATATTAATTAAATTTCATTTAAACTTCATAAATTTATTTAAAATTAATAGAAAATCAAAAGGAGATGATGTAATGAATTTGTGGAAAGATATTAAACCAGGACCAAATGCACCAGAAGTGGTGTACGCAGTGATTGAAATACCAAAGGGTTCACGGAACAAATATGAATATGACAAGGATAAAGAGGCTTTTATCCTGGACAGAGTTCTGTCATCGCCATTCTTCTATCCTGGAGAGTACGGTATAATCCCCCAAACTCTCTATGATGATGGAGATCCCATGGATATACTGGTAATTATGGAACAACCAACATTCCCCGGATGTGTAATTGAAAGCAGGCCAATTGGACTCTTAAAGATGATCGATGGTGGGGAACAGGATGACAAGATACTGGCAGTTCCAGTGGATGACCCTAGATCCAGTCACATAAAAAACATCGATGACCTTCCAGAATCGCTCCTCAATGAGATTGTTCATTTTTTCCAGGAATACAAACGGCTTGAAGGAAAATCCACAGAGGTTTTGGGCTGGGAAGATAATGAAGAAGCATTAAAGGTAGTAGAACATTCAATAATGCTTTATAAGACTAATATTGGAAGTACAATTTAAAAAAATAAATTTATTCCTCATTTTTTTCTATAAAATGGGAGATGAGAATGGAACTCATCTATCCTTCAACTAAAACTTTCAATTTACCATCATAAAGGTCAATTATAAGGCCATGAATTGGTACATCATCTGGAATAAATGGGGACTCCTTGATTTTTTCCACCACTACTGCGACATTTTCCTCTTCACTGTCAATTGCCCCTATCCATTCTTTAAGATTAACTTCAGAAAGGGCTTTTTCATCCACACCCCTGGATTTCATGTTGGCTTCCAGTTTTTCAGGATCCACATTTGCCATCCCGCACTCGTAATGTCCCACCACCATGACTTCCTCTGCACCAAGGGCGTATATAGCTGCTGCAACGGATCTTATGACGTCTCTGTCAACAGCTGCATTTCCTGCGTTTTTGATTATCTTAGCGTCTCCCCTTTCGATCCCCATGGCTGGTTCTAAAAACCCGGTAAGTCGGGTGTCCATACAAGTCACAATGGCTAATTTCTTTTGGGGCATGTGACTCATTTTTTTAGGTTCGAAATCTTTAACAAAATCTTCATTGGCCTTCAATACTTCGTCAAGCATCATTTTTATCACCGTAATATTGAGTAAGTTATCAAAGTAGAGATAGTTATTTCAAATATCCTAAATTCTTCAAATAATTAAATAAAAAAATAGTAGGTGTGAGGTTATTTTTATTCCTCACTTGGTTCTTTGTCTATTACCGAAAGTGGTGGTTTTTGTTCCAGATCATATCCTGGGTGGTATTTAAAGACATCCTGTAATTCCACATTTATTTTATGGAAGATCCTGGCCAGTGGTATTTCAGCGGGGCATACTTCTTCGCACTGTCCACAGTTGGTACAGGAATCCACCATATGTAACATTCTCACAAAGTGGAACATTGGTGATGGAGGAAGTTCGCCTTTAGGCACCCAATTAACTGATTCTGACTCAATGGAACATTCTTTACAGAAACAGATTGGACAAGCTTCTCTGCAACCGTAGCACTTGATACATTTGTCGAATTCATCCAGGTACTGATCCAGGTTCATTAACTCGTCGCTTTCTTCAAAATTCCGGTTTTGCCATTTATTGGCCAGATTAACCATTGCTTTGTCGATGTTGGCACGTATCTCAATACCTTTGGGAACAGGATCTTTCACCTTTAAGACGTTTGCTTTAATGGCTTTATCCAGAATTTCAGCACCTTTTTCAGAGAATACTTCCACAAATGTGGCTTTACCAGCTTGTGGTCCGATTACTCCCCAGTTACCCATGGCCAAGTCTGCCATTTTTGGTATGTTGGTTTCACATCTTCGGCAGTTGGTTCTTCGTCCGTATCCGGCATCTTCCAGTTCATCGATACTGATCTCTTTTTCAGCGTCATCTGCAGTTTCAATTACCAGGTTTCCTTTGGCAATTTCTTCTTTTACCACTGTGTCAGGGTCGATTTCGTAGAATTTTTCGATCATTTCGCGGGCCTGTACAGGGGGTAAGGTTCCTCCACAGTTAATTCCAATCATCACCACATTATCCTGATTGATCTGTTTCCTTTTCATAAGCTCCACAATGGTCATGGCGTCGCAGGGTTTGGTGGTGACGGCGATTTTC